>DATKMQ010000093.1 GCA_035541755.1 Syntrophorhabdaceae bacterium | reverse complement strand
ATGCTCTCTTGTTCCTTCAAAATAGAGTGTCCCGATACCCAGGCATCTCCGGAGGTGGGCGTCAGTATGGCGGTGAGCAGCCTCATTATCGTTGTCTTGCCTGCCCCATCCGGTCCCACGAGACCGAAGAGCTCTCCCTTACGGATTTCGAGGTTGAGACCTGACACGGCTACATTCGTTCCGAAGGCCTTTGTTAGGCCCGACGTCTTGATAGAGATAGTGTGGTTCACCAGAGTAACCCCTGCGGCCATTATTTCAGAAGAATCTTCACGTCTGCGGGCATACTCGGCTTGAGATCGCCCGCCTCGTTCTTCACCTGTACCTTGACGCCGAAGACCAGTTTTACCCTTTCCTCCGGAGTCTGGACGGTTTTGGGAGTGAACTCCGCTTCTGAGGATATATACGAGACTACGCCTTCATAAGTTTTGCCTTTGTAGCTGTCGACCGTCACGATCGCCTTCTGTCCCAGTTTGACGAGGGCGAGCCTGTCTTCCTTCACGTACACCTTGATCCAGGGGCTTTTCAGGTCCCCTATGGTAAAAACCGGGGTCCCCTGCGCCACGGTTTCGCCGACCTCGACATTCTTTCTTAAGACCACGCCATCTATGGGGGCGTAAATCACGGCATCCCTGAATCGTACCTCCGATGCGGAAAGGGTCGCCTTTGCCTGGGCCACGCGATGTTCCGCTATCTTGATTTCTTCTTTCCGCGTACCCTCTTGAGCGAGGCTCAAAGCCTCCACGGCACTTTTTCGCAAGGCCATGCGGGTGTCGAACGCACTTTTTGCGTCATCGTACTGGGCCTGAGAGATGGCCCCGTTCTTGTAAAGAGTATCTGCCCGCTCATAGTCCTGTCTCACTTTCTTGAGCTCGGCCTCCTGTGCCCCTACGCTCGCTTTCGCCTGTTCCAATTCCTGGTTTCTTACGCCCGCTTTAAGCTCCGAAAGCCTGGTAACCGTCTCCTCCATTGATGCCTTGTTTTGCGCCATGAGGGAGGCGAGCTCAGCGTTGTCGAGCTCCGCGATGGCATCGCCCGCCTTCACCGTGGCACCTTCGTCCACGAGCAGTTTTGTGATCCTGCCGGATATCTTGAAGCCCACGTTCGTTTCTGTTATTTCAACATTTCCCGAGAGAGCCATAGATGCGTCATCGCGGTGGTTTCTCATGCCGTTTATGACCAAAAGGGCTATGGCGATAACAATGACGATCGCGGCTACGATTAATCTCCTTCTCTTCATTCGTGTACCTCCTCGTTATACTCGTCCTCACCCATAGCTTTCTTCAAATAGGCGACAGCAACGGCCTTGTCAAAGACCGCCTGGCAGTAGTCCGTTTCCGCCCTGAGGGAGGCCGTCTCGGCATCGATCACGTCCGTGGTCGTGCCGGCGCCCGTCTCATACTTGAGTCGTTCGACCCTCAGGTTCTCCTCTGCGCTCTCGATGGCCTTGCCCGTCACGTCTATCCTTTCCTCCGCGTTGGCGATATTGAGATGGGCGTCACGCACATCCCGGGTGATGGCAAGCCGCAGGGAACGCTCTTCCTCTTTCACTTTTTCCAGTTCCACCTTCTGCTTGTTAATTTCGGAGCGTATGAGCCCGCCGTCGAGTAAGGGTATGGTGAAGCGCAGGCCATAATACCAGTCCTCCCTGAACCCCGTGTCGCTTCCAGCCTTGCCGCCGTACTGGCCCATAGCCGCGATCTCAGGAAGGCGCTTGCCCTGTGCGATCTTCACCTGCATTTCAGCGATGAGTTTCTTGTTCGCAACGGCCCGGTAATCTGATCTCTGTGCAAAGGCTTTCCTCAGACTGTCGTCGAGCACGGCCGAAAATGGAGCGGCGTTCTTGTCTTCCACCACGACGATATCTCTGCCCATGTCATCCATGCCCATGAGCGTCTTTAGAAGCTCGTACGCGCTCGCAAGATTGTTCTGCACGAGTAGTCTGTTTTCCAGTGCGTGAGACAGTTCAACCTCGGTTTTGAGAAGATCGAGCCTGGGCGCTGTGCCGGTTTTAACGTAGAGTTCGACATTTTTCTTGTGAGATTCAAGCTGCTCTACGGAAGCATTATTGGCGCGAATGAGGGCCTCGAGCTGCTCGATTTTATAGTAGAGACCGGTAAGGTTATAGACGAGGTCCTGTCTCGTCATTCGGTAGCTGTCTTGAGCGATGGCCTTTCTTACTTCGGCAATGGTGACGCCCCTTACGAGTCGTCCGCCCTTGAACAGGGGAAACTGGAAAGACACGGCGGTGTCCTGTATGGTCCTCCTGAAAGGAGGGAATTCAGTGCTGGGGGTAAGAGGCAGCTCAATAATGACAGGGGCTATGGGGGTATCATAGCGATACCGGGTGATGCCCGCCCCGAAATTTATCTTGGGCGCCCTGTCGGCTTTAGCCGAGTCGATCCCGTATGTTTCCGTCTCGATATTCCTGCCGGCTATCTTGAGGTCCGGATTATGTTTGAGTGCGTAACGAATGATTGATGGAAGATCGTATCGCTCGCCTTGAGATACGGGGGAGGAAGGTTTTGCTTGTGACTGCTCGACTCCTTTTGTTTCCTGCGCTTCTACCTGTCTGTTCGCGGCTACCGACGGGACGGGAAGAACTATAAGGACAGAGGCCAAAGTAGCGGCTGCTGCAAAGGCCCGAGCGAGCTTTGTCTTCTTAAAATAAAAAAAGTTCATGACCGGACTCCTTTCTTGTGCGCCGCCAGGGACTCAATTGCACTCAAAGAAAAACGGGTGATATGGTCGGCTATCAATTTGCGTTTGGCATCGTGGGCCGCTTTTACCCCGGGGAATAACCTCGTTATGATGGGCTCGGCGTAGAAAAAGAAGAGGGATTGGCCCATAATGCTCGCGCAGCACAGACGCACCAGAGGTTCCGTGACATTCTTTCCGAGAAGCTCACGTACAATGGACGAGAGAAGGGCTGCCAGGGGTCGTATGGTTTCCTCGATAATCACATCGAGCCCCTCGGTTGGCTCCATAAGCTCCCTTACTACGAGTTGTCTAAACCGTGGGGATGTTTCTTCGTGGCAGTCCTGTACCCGTCTTATGAATTGAGAGACGAAGAACTCGAGACGTTCTTCGGGTGTACGAGATTTTGTCGCATCGGAGGTGAGAGGATATTTCACGCCAACGGCACCCTGGAAATGTTTAAGCGTGTCGAGGTAGAGGCTCTTCTTGTCGCCGAAATGGTAGTTAATGGCGGCAACGTTCACACCGGCCAGCGTGCATATTTCCCGGACCGTGGCGTTTTGAAATCCTGACTGAGCAAACACCTTGCAGGCCGCTTCAAGAATGCGCTTCTTTGTTTCAGACACAGGATGCGTCGGCTCGATCATGTTGCTCCTTGGTTTAAAACAATAGTTTCAAACAAAAGTATAAAACAGTTGTTTGAATTTGTCAAGAAGAAATACCTCACGTGTCTGACGGGACACGTATTGGTCAGCCTTCTTCGCGCAGCTCTATGGTTTCTACCCTGACCCGGGCGATGCCCCTCTGATAATAGCCGAGTTTTTTTGCCGCGCCGGCGGAGAGATCGATGATTCTGTCGCCTGATGAAGGGTTACGATCGCTCGGGAACGGTCCCCTGTCGTTCACTCTTACGATGATCGATCGATTGTTTTCGAGGTTCGTGACCTTAACGTGCGTGGGCAGGGGCAGATATTTGTGCGCAGCCGTGAGTCCGTTGGGATCAAAGACTTCGCCATTGGCGGTCATGCGTCCTTTGTTGTGGTGGAGGGTCTCGTATCCGTACCAGGAGGCGGTGCCGGTCTGTTCATACGATTTTGCCTGTTCCACGGACATGGGATGATACGTTTTGCCCTTCACCGTGTAGGGGGCCGTTTTCACGCGCCCCTTGCTGATAGCCTCTTTGGGGGGTAGACCGCCGATTGTATCGATGTCTTCATTGACGAGCGCCCAGTCGAGTGGGGCCTTCACGACCTTGAAGGTAAACTCTCCAACCTTGTAGGCGATCCTTGTGGTGCCGGCGGTAAACTCATAGGTACCTTTTACTGCATAGTAGGTACCCTTTACCGTTCCCGCGACGATGGTATAGGGCGCCTTGAATACGGCGCAGCCTCCCAATATCAAACATGGTGCCATAAGGCACGCCATGGCCGCAGGTTTCATTATGGCAAGATAGGGCTCTACAAAGCCGAGTGCATTCCCCATTCGCATTGTCCTCCTCGATAGGAAGGCCAATCGGCCACACAACCTCGCAAGAATAGTTCGCCGCATTGTTTCTAACATAGTAGCACACATATTCGACCGAGAAAACAGATCGATGTGTTGCTAGAGAAGCGCCGTGCGTCTTTTGAACGCCCCGGCTCCCATTCGGCGGGTACAAAACGCTTGACTTTGATCCGACCTGCAATTAAGATTAGAAGAGGTATGAAAACGAATAGCTATATATACATCCCATTGCGGTGAAAGGCGTTTAGGGAGCCCGGGTGGCTTCCCGTTATAACCGTGTCCGCCGTTTCTCCGCCTTAACCTAACCGCCTCCTCCTTAGGAATCCGGCGCGGAAATCCGCGGCCGGATTTTTTATTGCACAGGAGGTTTTTCATGTCAGATTACACACAGATGTGGTCAAGCCTGGGTCTTGATCTTAAGGCCCACGACGCCCTGCTTTCCGTCCTTGGCAGCGCCTATCAGGACGTGTTTCTGTCCCAGAAGAAGCGTCCCGAAGGGATGAAGTATTTCGATTTCGTCATGAGCGAGGTGCACGGCCTGCGCATAAAGGAGCTTCTTGACGCGAAGGCGCAGGGAAGAAAGATCATCGGGTCATACTGCGTATTTGTTCCTGAAGAGTTTATCCTTGCCGTAGATGGGGTCTCCGTGGGATTATGCGCCGGCGCGGAGTTTAATTTTGAAGGCGCCGAGAATGTACTTCCGAGAAATATCTGCTCCCTTATCAAATCTGCTTTCGGGTTTAAGCTCGGAAAGGTGTGTCCCTACGTGGAGGCATGCGACGTAGTCGTCGGGGAGAACACGTGCGACGGCAAGAAAAAGGCGTACGAAGTGCTCGGCCCGCTTGTCAGCGATCTGTATATCATAGATCTGCCGCAGATGAAGAGTGAGGCGGGAAAGGCCCTGCTCAAAGAGGAATACAGGAAATTTGCTCAAAAACTCGAGGCTGCAAGCGGCAAAAAGATTACCGTCGAATCATTAAAAAAAGGAATTGAGATTACCAATGCAAAACGCAAGGCGGTAAAACGTCTTGCAGAGATACGCAAAGCTGATCCTGCTCCCATTTCAGGGCTTGACGCGCTGCTCATAAATCAGATTTTCTTCTACGATGATCCTGTGCGTTTTACCGAGTCTGTGAACAAGCTCTGCGACGAACTGGAAGAGCGCGTGCAAAACGGGATAGGGGTGGCCGATACAGGCACGCCCAGGGTGATCATATCGGGATGTCCTATGGCGGTCCCCAACTGGAAAGTGCCTATGCTCGTGGAGACAGGCGGTGCGGTCATCGTGGGGGAAGAATCCTGCGTTGGAGAACGCGGCTCGCGTTGGCTCACGGAAGACAGGGGCAGCACGGTAGAAGAACTCCTTGAAAACGTCGTGGACCGGTATTTCAATATTGACTGCGCTGTCTTCACGCCCAACCCTTCACGGGTCGAATATGTGAAAGAAATGACGGGAAGACTCAACGCACAGGGAGTGATTCATTACAGTCTTCAGTTCTGCCATCCGTATATCGTAGAAAGTATGCCCGCTGAAGCCGAACTGGAAAAAGCGGGCGTCCCAACCCTGCGACTGGAGACTGATTACAGCCAGGAGGACGTGGGTCAGCTGAAAACGCGTATAGAGGCGTTTGTGGAACGGATAAATGAGTGATGAGAACATCGGGGATTGACATAGGATCACGCACAGTCAAGCTCGCTGTATTGGAGGATGGCGAGATCGTCCTTACCCGCAAGGCACACTCATCGCACAGTCCCCTCGAAACCGCAGCGGCTCTCATGCAGGATATTGATCCGGGCAGACTCGTGGCCACCGGGTATGGCAGGCATTTGATCAAAACCAGATTTGACTGCCCGGTCATAAGCGAAATCAAGGCCTTCGCCCTGGGGGCGCGTCGGTTATCGGCTGACTGCCGTGCTATCCTCGATATCGGAGGCCAGGACACGAAGGCCATCGCGCTTCACGAAACCGGGGACATGAGTAAATTCGAAATGAACGATAAGTGTGCCGCCGGAACGGGCCGCTTTCTTGAGATCATGGCTCACGCGCTCGGCTATGCCCTCGGTGAATTTGCCGAATCTGCACTGTCCACCGAAAAGGCCGAGAAGATTAACAGCACGTGTACCGTCTTTGCCGAATCAGAGGTAATTTCCTTGACCAATCAGGGATCCCGGCGTGAAGAGGTGGCGCTGGGCATCCATAAAGCAATTGTAAGTCGCTCGGTCTCGATTTTGAATCGCGTGGCCCCCACGGGCGAGGTATTCTTTGCCGGAGGAGTGGCACTCAATGCCTGCGTGAGGACGCTTCTCGCCCGGGAGACGGGTAGAGAGATATTTGTACCTCAAGATCCTCAAATCGTGGGCGCCCTTGGAGCGGCGCTGTACGGTGCATCGCGGCCGGATGAACGGGCCTCGGGTGGAAACACGTAATACGAGTCGTAACAAAAGAGACATGGAGGTGTCGATATGAACGAAACGCCCGCACCGCTTATCCAGGACGAATTCACGGGTGAGCCACCTACAAAAAGGGTGCTTGCCCACCTGCAGGCGAAACGCGAAGAAGGCAAAAAGATCGCCGGGATCTATTGCGGTTACGCCCCGACAGAACTGATCCGCGCTATGGGTATCGTGCCGGCATCGCTCTGCGCCTTTTCCAACGCGACCATTGAGGCTGCGGAAGCTGTGCTTCCTGTCAACCTGTGTCCTCTCATAAAATCGAGTTTTGGTTTCGTGATCACTGATACCTGCCCGTTTTACGGAATATCCGACGCGGTGATAGGGGAGACCACCTGCGACGGTAAGAAGAAAATGTTCGAACTCATCGGAGAACGCAAGCCCACCCATATCATGGACTTGCCCCAGTTGCCGGACGAGGAGGAGGCCCTGAATAACTGGACCATCATGATACGGAAGTTGCAGAAATTTCTTGAACGCACTTTCAATGCGTACGCGACTGATGATGAGATCGAAGCCGCCATCAAAGATACCAACCACAAGAACGCGATGATGCGAACGGTCATCGACTATGCCGCCCTTAACCCTCCTGTCGTGGGCTGGCGGGACTTGTACGATCTGTGTTTTCTGTCTCATGGAGTAACAGGGAAAGAGATGGAGCCTGTACTGATTGAAGCAAAAAGAAAACTTGAGGAACGGAAGGCTGCCGGATATACCTACGGGCCGAGCGGGGCTCCGCGGATACTCGTAACGGGCTGTCCTGTTGGGGGGGATGCTCAAAAAGTCTTCAACATCATCGAGGAGGGAGGAGGGACCATTGTCGCCCTCGATTCCTGTTCAGGGTTTAAGCCCTTTGCGACAGACATCGAGGAGAAGACCGGGGACCCTATGAGGGCGATCGCCGCACGGTCTCTCAAGATACCCTGTTCGTGCATGACGCCGAATATGCGGCGCTTAACCGAGATCACCCGTATCATCGAAAGATTTAAACCGGACGCTGTCGTCGACGTTGTACTTCAGGCCTGTCATTCGTACAACATCGAATCTTACAAAGTGGGAGAACACGTGCAGAAGAACCACGGTCTGCCGTTTCTCAAGATTGTGACCGACTTTTCACAGAGCGACGTGGGCCAGATACGCACACGCGTCGAGGCGTTGCTGGAGTCCTGTTGAGCGATGGATCGGATATGCCATATCGAGGCGCGCTCAAAAATCGAGTGAGGGCAAGACGAGGTGAGGACAAAGCTATATGAGTAAAGACGGCTTGATTTACTTAGATAACGCGGCCACATCATGGCCCAAGCCACATCCAGTGATCAAGGCCATGATCGATTTCAACGAGAATGTGGGAGCAAATCCCGGACGCTCGGGTCACAGGCTTTCAATGGATGCGGCCCGCATTGTCTTTGATGCCCGTGAGGGCGTAGCCTCTTTACTTAACGCAGATGATCCTCTGAGGGTGGTCTTCGCGAGGAACGCGACAGAGGCTTTGAACACGATACTCTTAGGCAGCCTGCTGCTGAAAGACCATGTGGTTACGTCCGGTATGGAACATAATTCCGTCATGAGGCCCTTGCGCGCCCTTGAGCGGCAGGGGTTGGAACTAAGCGTAACGAGATGCTCTGACGCCGGCTATATTGATCCTGACGATATTAAAGCCGCGATGAAGAAGAATACCAGGATGGTCGTAGTTACCCACGCGTCTAACGTCACCGGAGCCATTACACCTGTGGCTGATATTGCGAAAATAGCGCACGCAAACGATACGATTCTATGTGTTGATGCCTCCCAGACCGCGGGCAGCATTCCGATACATGTTATGCGCGACGACATCGATATACTGGTCTTTACCGGACACAAATCATTAAACGGACCGCAGGGCACAGGCGGATTCTATATCCGCGGGGGGCTCCAAAAAATGGTGAGTCCCCTCGAATATGGAGGCACGGGCAGCGGATCCGAGTTTGAAGAACAGCCCGAATTTATGCCCGACCGTTTTGAATCCGGCACGCCGAACACTATCGGTATAGCAGGGCTTGGCGCGGGCGTCCGGTTCGTAGCCGACCGTGGCGTGGATTTGATACGCGCGAGGGAGATCGCTCTGACAGGCCTTCTTACGGACGGGATCCGTTCGATCAAGGGAGTCAAGATATATGGGGGTACGGATCCGGCGCAACGGATTGGTATCGTATCATTTACAGTCGAGTCGATGAGCCCATCGGATGTCTCGCTCCATCTAGATGAACGCTTCAATATCATGTCGAGGCCGGGGCTGCACTGCGCTCCGGCGGCGCACCGTACCATTGGCACGTTTCCTCAAGGGACAGTGCGTTTAAGTCTCGGCCTGTTCACCACGGAAGAGGAAATTAACACGGCCATAAAAGCCATTGAAACGCTTTCATGGGAGAATAGAAAATGAAGTTATGCACCGCCACAAGGAGGATTATATGTCAGAGACAATCAATGCAAAAGGACTCGCCTGCCCTGAGCCGGTGATTCTTGCGAAAAAGGCCCTCGAGACATCAAATGAAATTACCGTGCTCGTGGACAATGCGACTGCGGTGGAGAATATCAAACGGTTGGCTGCGGGCGCCGGCTGTTCCGTTGAAGTTGCCCGCGAGTCGGGAGGCATATTCAGGGTAGACCTGAAGAAGGAGGGCGGCAGAGCCACAGATGAAGCCGCGCCGGACTATCTTTCCTGCCCGGCCGATGTTTCCCTTCCAGCCTTCGGCCCCACTGTGTTTGTTATTGCCGCCGACACCATGGGCAAGGGAAGCGACGAACTCGGTGTTACCCTCATGAAAGCCTTTATTCATACGGCGACCGAACTTAAGGCCGGTCCGGACGTGATGATATTCTACAACTCCGGTGCGAAGCTCGCGGCGGAAGGGTCGGATTTTCTGGACGATCTGAAGAAGCTTGAAGACAAGGGAGTCAAAATGCTTGTGTGCGGCACATGCGTCAACTATTACAACCTTACCGGAAAAATTGCAGCCGGTGAGGTCTCAAATATGTATGATATCGCGGTCACTCTTTCCGGGGCGGGACGGATCGTTCAGCCATGACGGAACCTCAAATAGAGTATCTTGTAGCGCTTTTCAAGTCGGTGAGCCATGTGATTTCTGCCGAGCGTATCTTGAAAGAAGCACAAGTGCCGCATAAGATCATCCCGGTGCCGAGAAAGATAAGCTCTGATTGCGGTGTCTGTATAAGATTTTTACCTGAACACGGCGATCTGCTTGAAAAAGTGTTGAATGGAAGAGCGGAAGCCTACACCGTAGAATGCCTGTAAGAGGCAATGGGGTTATGTCTGTATTCACACGCACAATGAATGCTGCTTTCAAAAAAACCACCAGACCGATTTATCTGTGCTCAGGTCATGAATAACCCGTAACCACCGGCGTGCATCTGAGGAGAGTTGGATAAGCGTGGGGGATACATGGGTTGCCGCCAATACGCCGGAATGACAGGCTTCAGACAAAGACGACTTTCCCAATGAAAACGGTATCATGCGAACTTGACAGATGGTCGTTGTATGTCTATAATTCATATAGAGTTTGTAGACTAACGAATAAAACTCGGACAGTTTCGCTTGATCGATTTACGGGGTGAAAGCTCATGAAGATATCCACCAAGGGCAGGTACGGGCTCAGGGCTTTGATCGATCTGTCAACCCATGGCAACAAGGGGGCTCCGGTCTTGCTTTCGGACATCGCACGACGCCAGGGCATATCGGAAAAGTATCTCGAGCAGATTGCCGGTCGGCTCCACAAATCAGGTCTCGTCAAGACTGTCAGGGGAAGGAGGGGCGGGTATCTCCTCAACAAACCGGCGGACGAAATAAAGTTGAGCGAGATCATCGAGATACTTGAAGGCCCGATCAATGTGGTAGATTGCGTGGGAAAACCAGGCTTCTGCGAAAAATCAGCAATTTGCTCGGCCAGGGACGTCTGGACAGTCTTAAACAACAGAATCGCCGAGACCCTGTCACAATATACCCTTCAAGACATCGTGAATGCGCAGAGTCATAAAATAGGGACAGAGAACCCCATGTATTATATTTGAGGCGCATGGAATGCCGTATGAGCCGATTTGCCATTCAGATCGCCGATAGTTATAATTAGGAGTACAGCTTTTTATTGGATGCCCCCGGATCATCGGATATGGACGGGCGCGAAGATGGAATCGCAAGGAGAGGACTATGTGGGAATACACCGATAAAGTGAAAGAACATTTTCTCAATCCCCGGAACGTAGGGGAGATTGAGAACCCCGATGGCGTGGCCGAGGTAGGATCTATCGCCTGTGGAGACGCCTTAAAACTCACTTTTAAGCTGGACGAAAACAAAAAGATAGTCGATGCCAAATTCAAGACCTTCGGATGTGCAAGCGCCATCGCATCGGCTTCGGCCATGACGGAAATGATCAAGGGCATGACCATAGAGGATGCCATGAAGATCACCAACCAGGACATTGCCGACTATCTTGGCGGCCTGCCTGCCGAGAAGATGCACTGCTCCGTCCTGGGACAGGAAGCCCTGGAAAAGGCCATCGAACACTATAGAGGCTCCGAGTCACCCAAGAAAGAAGGGGAGATTGTGTGCGAGTGCTTCGGCGTCACCGACAAGGAGATCGAGCGAGCCGTAAGAGAGAACCACCTGACAACGGTAGATGAAGTTACGAATTACACCAAAGCGGGCGGCGGCTGCAAGAAGTGTCATGAGAAGATTCAGGAGCTCATCGACAGGATATATGCGCAACCCGAGCAGGAAGCTTTAGAATCGGCAAAGCCGAGGCTTACGAACTTGAAGAAGATACGGATGATCGAAGAAATCATAGACAGAGAAATACGTCCGTCATTACGACACGACGGCGGCGATATCGATCTCGTCGATATCGTTGGCAACAGGGTTCTTGTGGCCACGCGGGGTGCCTGTGCAGTTTGCCAGGCGTCACAACTCACGCTCAAAGGCTTTGTCGAGACCAAGCTCCGCGAGCTTGTTTCACCCGAACTCGTTGTGGAGGAGGTTTCGCAATGAAAACCATATACCTCGATAATAACGCTACGACGCGGGTCGCCCCCGAGGTGCTCGCCGAGATGACACCATATTTTTCCGAATTCTACGGAAATCCATCGAGTATGCACAGTTTCGGGGGGCAGGTAGCCAAAAAGCTTGCCCAAGCCCGCGCACAGGTGGCGGCCTTGATCGGGGCTAGCCCGGACGAGATCATCTTTACGAGCTGTGGCACAGAAAGCGACAATACCGCCATTCGTTCGGCCCTCTCTGTGAAACCGGACAAACGGCACATCATTACGAGCCGTGTGGAGCACCCCGCTGTGAAGGCCCTTTGCGAGCATCTCGCCGAGAGCAACTACCGGGTGACGACCCTGGAGGTCGATGCCGACGGGAACCTGGACATGGACCAGTATAAGAAAAGCCTTTCAGCGGATACGGCTGTGGTGAGCCTCATGTGGGCAAATAATGAAACGGGCGTTATCTTCCCTGTTGAAGAAGCGGCTCAGTTCGCCCGGGAACGGGGTGCCCTTTTTCATACAGACGCAGTACAGGCCGTGGGCAAGGTACCCATCAATATGAAAGAGAATAGCATTGATATGCTCTCGTTATCGGGGCATAAGCTTCATGCCCCCAAAGGCATAGGCGTGCTCTATCTTCGGAAGGGTACGAAATTTTCCTCTTTTCTTATCGGAGGCCATCAGGAGAAGGGTCGCAGGGGCGGCACGGAAAACACCCCGAGCATCGTAGCCCTGGGCAAGGCATGCGAACTGGCTTCAAGTAACATGAAACAGGAAAATACCCGAGTGAGACAGCTTCGGGACAAGCTTGAAAAGGAACTTCTCAAGCGCATCTCAAACTGTAAGGTAAACGGGGGAGGGGCACTACGTCTTCCCAATACCACAAATATCAGCTTCGAGTTCATTGAGGGGGAAAGCATCCTTCTGCTCATGGACGGCCATGGCATCTGCGCGTCCTCCGGTTCGGCCTGCACGTCCGGATCACTTCAGCCTTCCCACGTACTGCGCGCCATGGGTGTACCCTATACCATGGCCCACGGGTCGGTGAGATTCAGCCTCAGTGTTTACAATACCGAGGAGGAGATCGACTTTGTCATTGAAAAGCTGCCGCCCGTTATCGAGCGGCTCCGATCTATGTCGCCTTACTGGAACGTGGAAAGTAACGTATGCGCCACTGCATCATAGTACGGTCGCGCCGAACGAATGGCCGCCCGTAAGTATCGCAACCCGTAGGACAGAAATCAACGACAGAGATGGCGGGAATGAACCCGAGGAGAAAGACGTGAACGAACAGGAGCTATCAAGAAAGACCGTAGAAATAGTGCGTGAGATCAGGAAACAGCAGCCCCTGATTCATCACATCACGAATTTTGTCGTGATGAACTCTACGGCCAACGTGACTCTCGCCATCGGAGCATCCCCGATCATGGCGCATGCGCCTGAAGAGATGGAGGCCGTGGCCTCTTTCGCGAGCGCGTTGAATCTCAATATCGGCACACTGACTGAAGAATGGATCAGGTCCATGCTGATTGCAGGGGCCGCCGCCGGCAAAAGAGGCATACCGATCGTGCTGGATCCGGTCGGTTCCGGGGCCACACCGTTCAGGACCGATACGGTGAGGCGCATCCTCGCGGAAGTCCCGGTAACGGTCTTGAGGGGTAACGCGTCGGAGATCATGTCTCTTATCAGCGATGAGATCAAGATCCGGGGCGTGGATTCCCTCGAAACAGTGGATGCGGTGCGGGACGGGGCACTCGCACACGCGCGGAATTTGAAGAAGGTTATCGCCGTGACCGGTGCAGTCGACTATGTAACAGACGGGAAAGATGCGATAGAGGTGAGAAACGGCCATCCCATGTTCGGACGGGTAACCGGCACGGGGTGCGGGGCAACCACAGCCATTTCGTGTTTCTGTGCTGTAGAACCGGATACCCTCACGGCCACTGCGTGTGCACTCGCCTATTACGGACTTGCGGGCGAGGAAGCGGCGCGACTGTCACAGGGACCGGGGAGCTTCCAGGTTGCCCTCTACGATGCACTTTTTAGCCTATCTGACAAGACCATGATGAAGAAGCTCAATCTCCGATATAGATAGCGTGGCAGATCATACTGATGAACGGTGGGTGTGACTGATGAAACCCGTCCCCTCTGATTATCGCTTATATCTCGTGACCGATTCCCGCCTGCATAAAGGATACCCGGTGCTCGAACAGGTAAAGCTCGCGCTTGAGGGGGGAATCCGAATCATCCAGCTTCGGGAAAAGGAGTTGCCTCATGAGGATTTTGTAAGAGAAGCCCGGGAAGCCCTTAACATGACGCGATCTTATAATGCGTTCCTGATTATCAATGATGCGGTGGAGGTGGTGAGAGAGGTACAGGCCGACGGACTCCACCTGGGTCAGGAGGACGTGCCATTACGGGAGGCGCGCAGACTGCTTGGCGACGATCTCATCATTGGTGTGTCCGTGAAGACGGCGAAACAGGCGATAGGAGCGGCCTTAAACGGCGCGGACTACGTAGCGGTTAACGGCGTTTTTCCCACGGCAACCAAGGATGATCTGGGATACCTTCCGGGGCTTATCGGTGTGGCAGAGATCAGGCGGAGCGTCAACCTGCCTGTCATCGGAATCGGGGGCATCAACCTTGGCAATTGCCGTAGCGTTATTGAAGCAGGCGCCCATGGCGTGGCTGTGGTCACAGCCGTTACCATGTCGGATAATATCCCGGGCACGTGCCGGACGTTTCTTAAAATCATAAGCGCCTGTTCTTGCGGACGAGACGCCGGCTGATCGGCTAAGATACGATCTTCCGGAAACTGAATTGAGACAGAGGGAGGGAACTGATGCGAGTGGCAAGAAAGGAGATCAAAGACAAGAACATATTAATCAGGCTACTGTCAGAGGCCTATGTGGGACGACTCGCCACGAACCGACACGACGGCTATCCCGTGATAAAGCCCCTCAATTTCCTTTATGACGAAGGGAAGATCTACATACACTCCGCGCAAGAAGGAGAGAAGATAGAAGACATCAAGCAAGATAACCGGGTTTGCTTCGAGGTGGACTTTCCTATCTCGTATGTAAAGACGAGCGGTAGCCCCTGCAAGGCCGCGTACCGATATCGCAGCGTCATCATGAAAGGGAGGGCTTTTATCCTGGAAGACAGGCAGGAAAAGATCCGTGCGCTTAAAGGCCTTATGGAGAAATACCAGCCCGAGGGCGGCTACGGGAAAATCCCCGATGAGAAGCTCGATCTCACGGCGGTTGTCAGGATAGACGTAGAGGAGATGACGGGTAAAGAGGATGTTGGCCGTTGAACTCTATTAATCGCTGCACACGCCCTGGTAGTCGCCTGTCAGGTCTCTGATCGTTGGCTTACCCCCACAGAGAGGACAGACCGGGTTTCTTTCCACCGTAAAAGTCCTGAAATCAGCCTCCATTAAATCGTAGATCAGGAAACGACCGGTGAGAGATCTGCCTTTTTTCAAGATCAGCTTGATGACTTCAGCGGCCTGAACCAGGCCGATCTGCCCGGGAACGACCCCGAGCACGCCCACTTCGCTTCATGACGGCGCAGTCTCCGGCGCCGGAATCTCAGGCATCATACAGCGCAGGCACGGTCCGCCTGCCTTTGGGAAAAAGACGCTCGCCTGTCCTTCAAATCTTATAGCGCCTCCGAAGACGAATGGTTTTCCCGCAAAGAAGGCCGCGTCGTTGGCGAGAAACTTGGTGCCAAAATTATCCGATCCGTCCACAACGATATCGTAGGGGGCGATAATTTCCAAAGCTCGATCCGCTGTGAACCGTTCCTGATAGGCGATGACCGATATATCGGGGTTTATCCGGTGGATCGTCCGTCTGGCTGACGCGGTCTTCGGTTGTCCCACATCCTTCGTGTCGTAAAGTATCTGCCTGTGCAGATTGGAAAGATCGACCCTGTCAAAGTCGACGATTCCCAGGGTTCCTACCCCCGCGGCGGCGAGATAGAAAGCGACGGGGCTCCCCAATCCGCCGGCGCCCACCACGAGCACCCGTGAGCGGAGCAACCTTAACTGGCCCTGTTCGCCGATTTCAGGCATTAAGAGTTGTCGGCTATAGCGCTTGATCTGATCGGTTGTCATCACGCCCTTTGTTTTGATATCGAAGCCCGCTTCAACCCAGGCGTTGAATCCTCCGGCCATGGACCGCACATCTTGATAGCCCATCCCTTTCAGCGCTGTGGCGGCGCGAAGGGAACGTGCCCCGGAGGCGCAATACAGTATGAGAGGCGCATTCTTATCGGGCAAAACGTGTTGCACGGTTTCTCGTAACGCGCTGTTCGGGATGGATACAGATGTGTCAATGAAGCCGACAGCAAGCTCTTCATGCTCCCGAATGTCAACAAGATGCACGCCGGCCGTCTTCTCCTTAAGAAGCGATCGAACGCCGTGAATCGATATTTCAAGAGGATCTTCCGTGTTCCCGTTCAACAATTTGTGGCCCCCACGGATAGCTCATAAGATGCTACGATAGAACATATCATATTGGGCATACCCCCCACAAGGACTAAGCCCGACCGCTTTCTTTGCTGTTGACACCTGCAGGGGCTCTTTGATAGCATTAGAAGGATTCAGGACGCCCCCATGGAACGCACGCGCAAAAAGCAAAAGACCCCGCCGCAACGTAAGGCTCGCCCCCGAAAAATAACCCCTGCACAGAAGATTGCGAGCGCTCAGTCCAAAGACCGCCTGCAGATGGAGGATATCCTGCAAAAGAACAGTATTCTCTACAGACTGGTTATAGAGAACATGTACGACAGCCTCTTTGTCCTGGATACCGAAGGTCGTTTCATGTTTGTAAACCACGTGCTGCTCGAGCGGGCCGGTTATCCGAGAGAATGGTTCATGGGGAGAAGCTGTCTTGACATGGTGCAAAAACAGGACAGACGGGCGGTGCAAGAGGGCCTCAATGCAGTAGTGCGAGGGGAGGCGGTACCGGCCTTCGAACTTTACTATAACACGGCGTCGGGTCCCAGATGGACCGAGATCAATGCCACACCCCTGATATACGACGGCACCTTGATGGGCATCCTCGTGCTTTCCCGCGACATCAATGACCGCAAGAAGATCGAGGAGGAATTGAAGCTCTATCGGGACAATCTTGAGGAACTTGTGAAGACCCGTACCAAAGAGCTGTCCGGAGCGAACGAGCGACTGCAACTCGAAATCAACGAACATAAGAAGACTGAGGAGGCGCTGAAGCATTCCGAAATCTATTACCGGACAATCTTCCAGAATACCGGAACTGCTATGATAATCATGGAAGAGGATACCACCATATCCCTGTCAAACAGAGAATCGATCAGATTCGTCGGGTACCCGCCCGAGGCCCTGGAAGGCAAAAGAAAGGCCATCGAATTTGCAGCCAAGAACGACTTGCAAAGGATCCAGGAATATCAGCAAATACGCGCACTCGATCCGGACAAGGCCCCGGGAAGCTATGAGTTGAAGATCGTTGACAGGTATGGAAAGGCGAGAGACGTCTTTATTAATATCGCACGTATCCCCGGCACCAGGAAGAATATTGCATCATTCACCGATATAACGGAACGTAAAAAGGCAGAGGCGGCGCTCATGGCCTCAGAGGAAAAATACCGCCATATTTTTGAGAAGGCAAGAGAGGGCATTTTTCAGACGACCGTTGAGGGCGATATCTTAAGTGCTAACCCTGCCTTCGCTGCACTGTTTGGATACAAGTCCGCTCAAGATATGAAGAGGCGGGTAAAGGATGTAACGTATGAGATTTACGCTGACCCTGCCCAACGGACCGAACTCGTAGGCCGGCTTGCAAAATTCGGACAGGTGCATGATTTTGAACTTCACTGCCGCAATCGTGATGGAAATACGATGTGGGTCAGCATGAACGCGCGGATGGTAAGGAGCTCAGACGGCAAGGATTTGTTTTACGAGGGTACAGTCGTCGATATTACGGAACGGAAAAAGATGCAGGAAGAGATCGAAAACAAGTCGAGAAGCCTTGAGGAGACAAATGCCGCCCTGCGCGTTCTCTTACAACATCGTGAAAAGGACAACAGCGAGCTTGAGGGGAAGATCTTTCACAATATCAAGGAACTTGTCCTGCCTTACGTTGACAGGCTCAAAGCGGGTCGCCCTCAGGACAGGGCCATTGTGGACATTATCGAATCAAACCTCAACAATATACTCTCGCCGTTTATCAGGAGCATGGCTTCACGGTATGAGAATTTTACGCCCAAAGAGATCCAGATAGCGGATCTCATGAAGAAAGGCAAGACGACCAAAGAAATATCGCAGATATTAAACCTTTCCCCCAGAACCATCGATATTCATCGCTACAACATCAGACGAAAGCTCAATATAGCGAATAAAAAGATAAATCTCCAGTCCTATTTATTATCTCTATCATAGTAAATACCTAATTTGCCTAAGTACTAAGTGCGCACCAAACCGGTATACACGGCCTTATCGTTTCCCCGTATACTTACCCCATGATGATTTTGCTATCACAGAGACATGAGGCGGCTGGAGGGGATGCGTGAACATCGGTAAAGGGCGCGTAAAAGGTCCGAACAGGTGTGTCGAGCGGAGAAAAACGGGGGGTCGCAAGACGCCGGGCAGGCTGATGGTGTTATGTCGTCCGTCTGTCCGGTTCATGATTCTCATACCCCCCACTTTTGCAAGTAGCTCAAAGATCCCGCGGAACAAAGAGAGCGTATCCCCATCAAGCTATACGCATCGGATGTGATGAAAAAAGGCGATAAGGGAAACCAAAGAGCCAGGACCAGGGTCTCGCGTGCACTACCGGACGGGCGCAGGAAGAATTCCTGGGAGAAAAAGGGGATCACACTCACCTGTCTCATGGCCATGATGGTTCTGGCCGCGGGTTGTGACGTACATGCGCGTGCAGGGAGGCTGCCTGAGATCACGCCCCTCGAGACATCCTTGCAGCCGGGTGTGTCCACCGGAGAAGATGTGCTGAAAGTTCTCGGGGAGCCTTTCGGTAAGGGCAAGGAAAAGCTCCCCTTAGGGCTTAAGGTGAGAACGCTCTGGTCTTACTATTATGATGAGGATACTATTACCGACGACAGAAGAAAGTTTCTATTCGTTTTTCTGGACGAAGACATCTATGACGGATACATGTGGTTTTCAAGCCTCAAGAAATAGCGGGTCCGTGGAGGTACTGATCGCCTGCGCGTCGCGACAGGCGTGAGACATTCATGACAGCAGGTCCATTTGTTAAGAGCACAATACAGCGATAACGCGTAAGGCAGGCCCTGTGAGGCATGCCCTCCCATATTTGCGCGGTTCCCTTTACAAGTTGTGATTCGAGCCTTAGGTTTATCGGGTATTGAGGCGCAGCCGCTCGACCATTTTGAGCATTTAATTGGAATAGTGCGACAGGGGGAAATTATCCGGTAAGGAGGTAGATATCATGAAAATATCCTTTCGAAGAAAGGGGGCGATCATTATCGGCCTTTTATTCGTATTTACGCCGCCAGTGCTTCATGCCCAATCGGGGCCGCCGCCGGTAGGGGCACAAACGGTGCGTGAGGGCGATTTTGCCGTGGCGCTCACGTCCGCCCTCGGTCTCGGAACGACCGACGATGAAGTGGAAGCCGAGACACGGCTCGGTCAAATCGGCATAGCCCCCCGGAACGGATGGATTGCCGATTACCCTGTTACGCCCGATGTTATGGGTGAATTGCAGAATGCGGTGAGCGATGCGGCCCTGGGTGGAAGATTGTCCGTGAACAGGGATGAAGCCTTAAGAAGACTCAATGACGTGGACACCCAGATGGGTCTGGCGATTTCTCCGTATACCGGATCGGGACAACCCCAAATAGCCGGCGCGGAAAATTACCCGGATCCCGCTGCAATCAACAACTACTATTATGATGAGGGACCGCCCGTGATCACGTACTATGCGCCTCCGCCTGATTTTTATTACCTGTATGCCTGGATACCCTTTCCATTCTGGTGCGGTGGTTTCTGGTTTCCCGGATATTTTATCCTCCACGACTTTCACAGGACCATTTTCTTTCATCACAGGGCCGTTTTCTTATCAAACCATTTCAATGATATCACAGCCCACAGGGTGTTCAGAATCGATCCTATGGGCAGATATAACGGACGAACGTTTGCCGGTGTGGGCGCGCCGCGTTCGGGGAATTTTATCTCCACAGGGGTCCCCGGCGCCGCAACCAGGGTGTTTCATGCGCCCCACGAACGCATGGCGGTGCCGAACGCAAGGACGGTCACCCCGCCCTTTCGCAGGGGGGGTTCATTGAACACACCTTCGCCCGCCGAGAGGATGGCATCCCCGGCGCCGCGGACAGCCAACCCGTCTTTGCGCGGGGGCTCAATGGGAGGGGCTGCCCCGCGTGCAAACGCAAGGCCTGTTTCTCGTGGAGCACCGTCCCCGTCTATGCGGTCCGGGTCACAGACCGGCGGCGCTTCACGCGGCGGTTCGGGTGCACAGGCGCCCTCTCACGGCGGCGGCGGACGCCGCTAGGTTGACTTTCGATAGCCTGCGGTCTTAATCTCGACAAGGCTTGATGCGCCTCGCGGTCAGGGTGCCGCCTCCCATGCGCCGCCTCTGTGTTTACTCCTTGACAAGCTGACGTGCAATCTTTCATACTCTTGGCTTAAGGGCATCGGCGCGGGAGGTTCCCGGTGAACGCCATGCAAACGAGGGCAGAGAGTGCGGGACAGTTCATGACTTGCAGAGACATATGTTGAAAGAGGCTGTAGTAAAACCCGATGAAGAATATATTATCTCCGTCAACGATCTCACCAAAAGATTCGACGGATTTGTTGCCGTCGATCATATCACCTTCTTCGTAAAAGCGGGCGAGATATTCGCATTCCTGGGCCCCAACGGGGCGGGTAAATCCACGACAATCAAGATTCTCACCACGCTCCTTAGTCCCACGACGGGCAAACTCTCGATGAATGGCTACGATCCGGTTACTTCGCCGCATAAGGTGCGGCAGACTTTCGGCATCGTATTTCAGGACCCGAGCCTCGACGAGGAACTCACTGCCTATGAAAACATGGAATACCACGGCATACTGTACAACGTGCCCAGAGAGACGAGGGTAGAAAGGATCGAAGAACTGCTCACCATCGTGGAGTTATGGAGCCGGAGGAACGATTTCGTCAAGAACTTCTCAGGAGGGATGAAAAGAAGGCTGGAGATCGCCCGAGGCCTCCTCCATCACCCGAGTATCCTGTTCCTCGATGAGCCGACCCTGGGCCTTGACCCCCAGACCAGGAATCTTATCTGGAACTACATCAAGGAGCTCAATGCCCGGGAAGGCGTAACGGTCTTCTTTACCACTCATTATATGGAAGAGGCGGAACGTGTGGCCCGTCGCATAGCGATCATCGATCACGGAAAGATCATGGTTCAGGGAACTCCTGACGAACTCAAAGACAAGACAAACACCTCAAGCCTTGAGGATGCCTTCATTGCGCTCACGGGTCGTGACATCCGGACAGAGGAGCCGGATAGCCTCGAGCGTTTGAGGACACGGCGGAGATTCTTCAGGGGGCGCGGCCGGTGAGGGCGATCTACGTACTCTGGTTGAGGCAGTTAAAGCGGTATTCCCGCTCAAAAGCAAGGATCATAGGTTCCCTGGGCCAGCCACTTCTCTTTCTTGTTGCCCTCGGCTTTGGCTTCGGGCCCATTTACACAAAAGCGGGCGGCGGCAACTACGTACAGTTCTTGGCGCCGGGTATTATTGCGATGAGCATCCTCTTTACGGCAACCTTCTCCGGAATTGAAGTGCTCTGGGACAGACAGTTCGGTTTTCTCAAAGAGATTCTCGTGGCGCCGGTTTCGAGGACCAGGATAATGGTCGGTAGAACTTTGGGGGGAGCCACCGTAGCCGTGCTTCAGGGTATCATTGTGTTTTTCCTGTCGCTCCTTATCGGGTTTCGCCCTGCGAGCATGACCCTTTTGCCCCTTGCGCTCGTCTACATGAGCCTCATTGCGGTCATGTTTTGCGCCCTCGGAACGGCCATAGCCTGTTTCATCGAGGACATGCAGGGGTTTCAACTGATCATCAACTTTCTCATCATGCCCACGTTCTTTCTGTCCGGCGCCCTCTTTCCCATGGAAAGCCTGCCCCGGGCGGTGGGTTTTATAGCGGCAGTCAATCCACTCGCTTACGGCGTGGACGCCTTGCGAGGGATCCTGATACACGGCGCCCACCTGGGGCTCATCACCGATTTTATCGTGCTCGCTCTTGTCGCCTCGGCACTCATGGCCCTGGGAAGTTTCTTCTTCTCAAGAATTCAGGTGTGAGGGAGCTCCTGTTTTTTCAAGTCTATGGCGGTTGTTGCCGCGAGGTGTGTCGACGGAACAGGCGGAGCGCAAGCGCTATCGATGCGATGACAAGGGCGATAACAAGAACAGATTCGACCTTTACGAAAACCCGGTGAAGCTCTCTCATCCTGTGGCCTAACGCATAGACGGCTCCGGCCCAGCATCCTACCCACAGGAATCCGCCGAAGGTGTTGTACACCTGAAAACGCACGGGACCCATGCGGGCCACACCGGCCACGATGCCGTTTAACTGCCGGAACACGTCAAAAAAGCGGGCAAAGAGGAGCACCTTGCCGCCATGCTTCACAAAAAAAAGCTCGGTGCCGGAAAGGCGACCTTCCGTAACCCCGAGGTATCGGCCCCATCGGAGGATGATGGGTCGTCCACCATAATAACCGAGACAATAACCGACAGTGTTTCCTGCGATGGTTGAACAGAGCGCGGTGACGATCACAAGGCTCAAGGACAATTCCCCTTTTACGGCAAGAATTGTCGCCACGATGAGGGTTGTTTCACCCGGCGTAGGAATACCGAACCCCGCAGGGAGAACGGCGGCAACAATAGCCCAGTATCCGTAATGCTCGAAATAGGGTTTTAGTGTGGTCATGACATCAATCATATAGTCGGATAACTTCCGTCAGCGGCAGATAAGAGTCTTTTTCACCGGGTCGGCAAACAGGCCTTGAAGAAGTTGGCTACGTCAACTTTGAGCTTTGTGAGAGAAGAGCCGTGAGTGTACATCTGGTGCCCCGCGTCATAGAATGCCATGGTGACACGTGTCTGAAGGGCGGGATCCGAGCCCAGGTGGTTCACCGTGAACATGGCGCCGAAATAGGACGTATCCAGGTCGTAGTAACCGCTCCCCACAAAGACCCTCAAGGAGTCGTTTTTCTTCATGGCTCGCGCCAATACATCGGCAACGTTCACATATCCCTCTGCCGCCGACCCCCAGTTCCATGATTCATTGACCTTGGTAGACAGAAACTCATAGGTCGCGTCGTTCTCATACTTGAGTTCGTTGCGGGCGTACTGATTGTAGGCCGCAACGAGCGGCCCCGCCACGTCAAAGACGCTCGGATCGTCCATGAAGCGCCTGAATTCGTAAGGTCCCGTAATCCGGGCATCGAGGGTACCGATTCTCTGATGCTCGTCGCGGAGCAACTCCGCTACGAATCCATCGCGCCCGATACGCAGGTCCGCATTCCTCACATACGTCTTTGAGAGACCCGTGAAGAGCGAAAGCTTGTCGACGATCTTCTCGCGCTCCGGGACGGTAAGCTCCGCGCCTTTTGCCAGTGCGGTCAGATATTCGGTGAGAGCAAACTCCTCAACCTCCTTCCTGGTTTTTGCAAGATTCTCCTGGAGGGGAGGGGAGAGCCTCCTGTGGTACCAGGCCGCGTTCGTGTAAGCGGGCAGATAGAGCGCGTAGGGAAGGTCGTTCTTAGCCGAAAAAGTGATCGTCTGGAAATCGAGAGCCGACGAGATCAGAATGATCCCGTTGAGATACATGCCGAGCGTATCCTGAAGAAAACCGGACAAACCCGCGGCCCGTGTCGTCCCATAGCTTTCCCCGGCCAGAAATTTGGGGGAGAGCCAGCGGTCGTACCTTGTGCAGTAGAGCCTTATGAATTCGCCGATCGATTCAATATCACCCTTTACCGTGTAGAATTGTTTTGGGTCCACGCCGTGAGCGGGCCGGCTATATCCTGTTCCCACAGGGTCAATAAAGACGAGGTCCGTGAAATCGAGCCATGTCTCGCGATTCGCCACCAGGCGGTACGGGGGAAGTGCGACCCTCATCTCGTGGTCAATAGGGACCCTCTTCGGACCCAGCGCCCCGATGTGCAGCCAGAGGGATGCCGCGCCCGGGCCGCCGTTGAACACGAATGTGACCGGCCTAAGTGATTCTTCATCCCCATTGTTCTTTGTGTAGGCGGTGAAGAAGATGTACGCCTCTGTTTTGCCGGAAGACTCTTTAAGGGGCATATAACCGGCCGTAGCCTCGTATTTCAGAGTCGTGCCGTCAATTTCGAGGCTGTGACGGGTAACTGAAAGTTTTGTGTCGAAAGACGCCTCGGCGGGTGCTTTGGAAGGCTTGCTATCGGACGAGACTACGGTTCTGTCCTGCGCCTCCTCAGCGGCTCTGGCACCCTGAGGGGCACCCGTGTACAGAATGCCCGTCAGCGCCGCTAGAATAACCGCAATGCGACAGTATGTTCCCGCTACGGCATACTTGGCCACGGTTTCAAAACCCCCTGTCGCGCGTTGCCTCATAGGGTGCGCAGCGCGTTACTTGATCGTTACGGCCACATAGCCTGAGTTGCCCGTATTATGGTCGATGGCGAGAAAGGTGGCCTGACGTTTGGGCTCAAGAGTATTTATCATCCCCACAAAACTCTCCATGCCTGCTACTGCCTGCCCGTTTACTTCCACTATGATGTCGTCTTTCTCGAAGCCCGATTCGCCAAGAGGCCCCTTGGGATCAACACGGGTAACGGCGACCCCCTGACCAGCACTCAAGCTGTATTTGTCCTGCTCGCTTGCGGTTGTGGGTCGGAAACCTGCCCCGAGTTTTGATTCAACAGATGTGAGCAAGGTCTTGGTGGCGTCATCGAGGTTGCCTATTTTCACCGAAAGAACGTACGGCTTGTGGTCTCTCAACACGGTCAGATTGACCGTACTGCCGATAGGGGTAACTGCCACTTGATTGCGCAGTTCGCTCGAGTTGGCAACCTCCTTGTTGTCGAATACGGTTATTACATCGCCTTTCTTTAATCCTGCCCTTGCCGCCGGACTATCTTTCATAACATCTTCCACATGAGCGCCCTTGGGCACACTCATGCCGAATGATTGTGCCTGTTCATAGGTTATATCCCCCACGGAAACTCCGAGCCATCCCCGTTCCACCTTACCGTGGGCAATCAACGTCCTGCCGATATGCACGGCGATATTACTGGGGATCGCAAAACCGATCCCTTCGAAGCCGCCCGAAGAAGAGGCTATTGCGGAGTTCACCCCGATTACCTCCCCTTGCAGATTGAGAAGCGGACCACCGCTATTACCCGGGTTGATGGCTGCGTCGGTCTGGAGAAAATCCTGATAACTGGTCGGGTCAGTGATACCCGTTCGGTGCTTAGCGCTTATGATTCCCTGCGTTACGGTCTGATCAAGCCCGCGGGGCGCGCCGATCGCCACTACCCATTGACCTACTTCCATCTTGTCCGAATTTCCGAACTTCACGAAGGGAAGCCTTTCTTTTGTATCGATGCTTATCACTGCGAGATCCGTTTTAGGGTCGCCGCCTATAAGCCTCGCTGTATATCTTTGACCCGTCGAAAGCTGGACCTCGATCTTTGTGGCCCCGCCCGCCACATGATAATTGGTAAGGATATGGCCCTGCGCATCCATGATCATGCCGGTGCCAAGTCCCTTTACCTCCTGTTTGAACTTCTTCGGCATCTTGGGCCCGCCAAAGAAATACCGGTAGAACGGGTCGTTTTCAAAAGGTAGAAGCGGATTTGCAACCTCTCTACGTTCGGTTACCTCTACATGTACCACCGCAGGAATAGCTTCTTTAGCTACACGCACGAAAGCTGTTGTGAGGTCCTCTGCCGTGGCAGCGGCACACGTGCCGGCTGCGTAGAAAACGAGGAGCACAACAAGC
This sequence comes from Syntrophorhabdaceae bacterium, assembly GCA_035541755.1. NCBI lineage: Bacteria > Pseudomonadati > Thermodesulfobacteriota > Syntrophorhabdia > Syntrophorhabdales > Syntrophorhabdaceae > Syntrophorhabdaceae bacterium. The sequence goes on along the minus strand of DATKMQ010000093.1, from coordinate 77,191 downwards.
GTAACGGTGAGAGCGGCTATATGAATTCGTTTGATCCAACAAATCTCTAAATTGCTCTGCATATCTCCTCCTCAAGGCCCTTAAGCTTATAGTTAAAAATAACACTGAGGACACTTCTTTTGCAACCCTTGCCCGTGCCATGACGTGGTAACGCTCATTCGGGTCCGTAGAGGAACCTCACGAGGTACTTTTTTGCCTATCTGGGTGCACGTTTCTCTACAGAAGGGATCGTGGCCTTAAAGCGTCCTGCGCCGACGGTGGCCGCCGGATTCGACCAGGTCCTTGCATGTTGACTGCAGAGTGATGTCCAGGGGATTGCCTTAAGACGGCCGATGGAAATCCTTCTGCCGCAGATTTCGCACAGGCCGTATTCGCCGAGCTCAATCCTGGACAGTGCCAGGTCTATGGCCTCGATCTCTTCTTTCTCGCGCTCGTCGAGCGCTGCCAGCACGTCTTCCATGGACTCTTTCTGGGCGGTCTCCTCGAACTCCGAGTCGGGCTCCATCAATTCCTTACGACCCTCTTCAGCCTTTCTGTGCGCTTGAAAGACCCTGTTCTTCCTTTCGACCAGTTGTTTCTCAATCTGTTCCAATTGCTCTGACCTTTTCATACCCACCTCCCGTGCGGTCGGTTAATGAGTAAAATATCGTCATCATGACAGGGCGATGCAACGGATTGCCACGATCTGTTTTTGGAGAGGAACAAAAGAGACGTTTCGGGTGGGAATGAGGCCTGAGGGCTATCGTCCGGGCCAGGCGCTGCCGCCGTAATGCCAGTCGAGCTTCCTGTAGGAGGTGAGAAAACCGCCCTGTGCTGCGAACGAGCCATCGGCATAGGCGCCCGCCTCGTTCACCGCGTAACGGAGCATATCAAGGCTGAAGGCGATATTCTGTTTGCCTCGCTCAGCCACAAGGTCGATAAGTTGGCTCTGCAGATTGGTAAAAGGCGCGCGGGGCCGCTCCGGGAACAAGGCTCTTAGGTCCTGCTCCGTCATCGTCTGCACCGAAGATGGAACGGACCTTACTTCCCCTGGTTTTGCCCTGACGAATTCCTTGAGCGCTCCGCGGCGCTTCGGAGCTTCAACGCCGCAAAGATTTAAGACCGACAGGATCGGGTCTTCCCAGAGCGCACCTTCTTCCTTCATATCGAGCAGAGTTCTCGCCTGCGCCAGGATATAAGTCCTCATGACGGTGCTGTCGTCCTTGAAGACTGCGGCGGCCTGTCCCAGAAGGATGAAATCGAGGGCGTTTTCGCGCGGGGTAGAATGCTTTGAAGACGAACGGGTCAAAGCCGCCTTGAGGATTTTGAGCCCGGCCTCGTAGTATAGCGGTTTATGCGTTATCTCCGAGAAATGCCCTAAGAGAACCGCGAGCTGTAATGCGCGGTTTCGTTCTGACGGCTCGATTTGTCCTTCGGCTGCGCGATCGGCAACCACCCGGGCCAGCGTGAGGTAGAATTGACGGGCCTCGGCAGGCAATGCAACGATCACCCTTGCGAGCGTGATCTGTTCATCCACGGTGCCGGACGCATTGTGGCTGTCAATCCATCTTTGTACGAATTCAAAATACCGTTGATCTTTTGTCTCTCTGTAGGCTCGAATCATACCGGTAAGTGTGAGTTCCCCCTCCTGATTCGCATAAATGGACTCGGGTTTTACCGCTGCGAGCACAAAGTCGGCGGCAGCCTTTATCAGGTCTCGATCTGCGAGTTTTTCCACCCTTATGGCCTTGAAAGCTGCCTCCGTTCTCGCTTCTTTTTTATTGAGCTTTAAATACTTGATCATGGACTCACTCAACACCTTGCCTGTCGACAGAGGGGTCTCGATCCCGAGAAGCTCGGCGGCAGTCGGCGCCACGTCTATCTGCAAGGCTTCTTTATCGATCACCACACCTTTCTTGATATCCGGGCCGATAACAAGGAGCATCACATGCTCACACCCGTCGCAGTGATCGCCATGATTCTGGAAATCATATGTATGGCGGCCATGATCGTTGGTGAAGAAGACCGTCGTTGAATCACGGTAGTGAGGATCGGTCTGGATAGCGTTCCAAAGCCTCCACATTTGCTCATCGCAATTTTTGATCGCTGCGTAATAATTTCCGATGTCCGGTGAAACGTGGGCAACGTGGTCCGTGTACCCGAAATTGATGAGCACGACATCAGGCTGATCTTTTTTCATGACCTCGATTACCTTGTTCAAGACGGCAACATTTCCCTCGGGCGTATCTTCGGAGAGCGGATTATCTCTTCCACCTCCGTTTACATGCTGAGGGGCGAATCGACTTCCGTAAGCCGGATGAGAACTGTAAGGTTCAAAGGCGTAGCGACCTTTTCCAAAGATGGACCAGCACTTGGTGGCGGGCGCACCCTTCTCGTCCCGGTAATACTCAAAGAGCGTAGGGCGCGTGACGCGCGAACCTCCGTTCGGCGCTGCCTGCCAGGTGCCGGAGATGAGCGTGCTATGCCCGGGGCGGGTAATGGTGACGCCTCTGTTATAGAAGTTTGTGAAGAGAACACCTTCCGGCTTGAGATCATTGTAGAGGTGCGGGATCAATGTATGGGTTGGGTCGCCGAAGGTCTCCGAGTACCGAACCCCATCCATGACAACGATAAATATGTGTTTTGTCTTATAGCCTGAGACGCTGCCCGCCAAAGGGACCTGGCCTGTGTCGCTCGCGTGTACCGGCGCGACATAGCTTCCGATAAGCAAAAGCGCGCAGAGGATGCATCGACGAACGCCGCTGCCTATCAGCGAATACTTATTTCCCATTACCGCCTCTTTGCTGCAGTATCCCTGCCTTCACCCGGATGACACAATGAAAACTTGGGTACCGCCTTTTGCTATGGGTGAAGTTGTTTTAAAAGCCAGGCCATGTTCCTGCCGAGTACTTGCATGGTCTCGATGCCTTCTCGGTCGCTCTCCACTTCCCCGACATTTCTCCCGATGCCCGTGTTCCAGTAATTGGCTCCCACGATAATCATCTGCGTGATAAGAAAGAAATGGTTCATCGAGTCAAAAGCATGAATAGCACCGGCCCTGCGCACGGCAACAACCGCTGCGCCGATTTTGTGCTTGAGAAAATCTCCTCCCGTTCTCGATACCATGCCCGCTCTCTCGATAAAACCTTTAATGCCTGCCGTGAGATCGGAAAAGTAGACCGGCGACCCGAGAATGACGGCGTCTGCGGCCCGCATCTTGTCTATCCATTCGTTGACCGGATCGTCCTTAACGGCGCACGTACCGTCTTTCAGCTCAGCGCACTTATAACAGGCAATGCACCCCGAAACCTTCTTACCGGCAAACTGGATGAGCTCGGTATCGATGCCTTCCTGAGCAAGTTCATGAAGTGCATGATTAATCAATATGGCCGTGTTGCCGTCTTTTCTGGCGCTTCCGTTAAAGGCCATGACTTTCATAGCATACCCTCCTCACAAATCATTATTGCGCATGCGATCGGATTCGTCGAATACGGGAGAGAAAGCCCTCTCCTATCCAAAAGAATTTTGTACCAATAATGGCGGGCAAGGTCAAGCACGAATACATTGGCGTGTGGATAAAGAGCGTCGAGGTTGATTGGAAAGAGAAAGCAGGTCCGATGAGTCGAACCTGCTTTGCGAAATTAGCCTTTCTTTACGTTTGCGGCTGCAAGGCCTTTCGGGCCCTTTACCACGTCAAAGGTCACGATCTCGCCTTCGGACAGGGATTTGAAGCCGCTGTCCTGGATGGCGGAATAGTGCACGAAGACATCGCCGTTGTCATCGCTCGTGATGAAACCGAAGCCTTTGGATTCGTTGAACCATTTCACAGATCCTTTTGCCATGTGGACATACCTCCTTTTTAGAATGTGGAAGAATACGGAACTGTGTTACGAAGAGACTACAAAAGAAAAACTCATGTGGTTGCAACGAACAGATACTTCCGAAACTCCAGCAATAGTATTGCACAGGACTCAAGCAAACGCAACGATTATTTTAGAGATTCGCGAGTTGTCTCGCGGCGGCATACCGGAAACGCACGCAATCGTGCTCATTTTGACCTGGTTTTGGCCTTTATGCTGATGGGCGTCCCAGGGGTTGCGGGAATGGATTCGCCATCACACCGTAAAGTCCCGTCGTCCGGGAAATACGTAATCAGGTGGTAGCCGGACGAAAAGGTTCCGGTAATCTCAAGGCTCTTACCTTCACTTGTCTGAAGGACGATAGCATGAACTCCCGGCTTGAGCGTGATCGAATCTGTTGATCCCGACCACGTGTCTTCTTTGGTACGTTGAGGTGAATCGGGCGGCAATGTGGTAACCAGGCTTCCGTCAATGTAAAGCTCCCCGTTGGATTTAACGAGTGTTTGCGTGAAGTGACCGGCGGATTGTCCGTCGATAGCCATTTCCGCATCGGAGAACTCTTCTCCTTCAACAGAGATGGTAATTTTTACGGGCTCTTCTTTTGATCTGCAGCCTGCCGCAAACAGGAATGCGGCACATGTGACCATTGCGCATATGAATATGAAAGCTTTTCTTTTTTCCATACCTTGCCCGGAAGTTCGCCTGGGAGACGCCGCTTGCTTTGAAAATAGCTGCGTAACCCGATATCTTTTTCCCCGAGACGCATAGTATAGTGTATTCACCATTGTTTGGCAATCTTTTGGTAGTCTCCCATATGGACGCGAGCAATCTCTTCCGGAAGGTCAACAACATGGCTTGACAGATGCTGACGTGCGCAGTAGAATGAGTCGTGTTGTTAATGCGCAAATGGTCCTTCAGAGTATTGATCATCCTGGCTATCTTGGCAGCGTTGGTTTATTCGATAGCGCGGTTTGTCCACTCCCTATCCCACGAGACCACCGACGACGCTTATACGGCAGGGGTCATTGTTCCCATAGCCGCCGAGGTTAAGGGCAGGGTAGTGAACGTCTACGTGGATGACAACAAGCAGGTGACCGCCGGCATGCTGCTCCTTGAAATCTTCCCGGAAGATTATATGAGTACCCTCACAGAAAAGAAAGAGACGGTCTCGCGGTTTGAGGCAGAAGAGCGTGAGTTGCGGGCGCTCATCGCCGAGAAGAAGAGATCCTTGACGCAGGCTGAGGCCAATGTGGAGGCAAATCGCGCCGATGAAACTCTGGCGGCAAAAGAATTGAAGCGCTACGAAAACCTCCGTAAGGAAGACGTGGTATCGGCGAGCCAGTATGATAATGCCGAGGGACGTTTTAAGGTGGCGCGGGCCAGACGGGACGCCTCAGAGGCTGCCCTTGCAGAGACCGGGGCCGCGCTGGAAACCGCACAGGCGCGTCTTACCACGCAGGGTTTCAAAATCAAAGAGGCAGAGGCTTCGTTGGATAGAGCCCAATTGGATCTGAAACGGACTTTTGTCAGGGCCCCTGTATCGGGCACCATCGCCAAGAAAAACGTCGATGCCGGGAAGTACGTACAACCGGGACAACCCCTTCTCTCCATTGTGGAAGGAGAAACCTGGATAATCGCCAATTTCAAAGAGACGCAGATTAAGAAGATGGCCATAGGGCAGCCTGTGGAGGTGAAGGTTGACGCGTATCCGGGGATCACGTTCAAGGGACACGTGGATAGTCTACAGCCGGGTACCGGTTCCGTCTTCAGCTTGCTGCCGCCGGAGAACGCCACGGGCAACTTTGTCAAAGTGGTGCAGCGAGTCCCCGTTAAGATTGTCATGGAATCGAAGAGCGACAACGCTCATCCTTTATGGCCGGGTCTCTCTGTTATTCCCACGGTGGACGTGAGCCGAGCCACCGGCCCCAAGCTGTCTTCTTCACTTAGCCAGCCCGCCAGATAGTATGCATGGATCACACCCGTAAACCCAATAAATGGCTCGTTACCATTACGGTCATGATCGGGACCACCATGGCCACGCTCGATGCCAACATCGTGAATGTGGCCCTGCCGAGCATGCGCGGAACGCTCGGCGCCTCCGTGGAAGAGATCGCCTGGGTCGCCACGGGCTATATCCTCTCAAGCGTCATTATCATGCCGATCATTGCGTTTATGAGCTCCCGTTTTGGTCGAAAACGGTTCTGTATCTTCTCTGTACTGCTTTTCACCTCAGCTTCGATGCTGTGCGGGATCGCCTGGAGCCTGCCATCAGTCATTGCCTTCCGTATCCTCCAGGGCTTAGGCGGCGGCACCCTCATACCCGTTTCGCAGGCGATTCTCCGGGAAACATTTCCTCCCGATGAACAGGGCATCGCCACGGGCATCTTCGGCATAGGGTCGATCATGGGCCCGGCTTTAGGGCCAACGCTTGGCGGATGGATTACGGATAACTATTCGTGGCCGTGGATTTTCTACATCAATGTACCTATCGGGATTATCAACATTATCATGATGATGCAGTTTATTGAAGACCCTCCCTATCTCGTGCGGGAAAAAGGTAAGCCTGATTGGGCGGGCCTTTTGTTTATGGCTGTGGGCCTGGGAGCGCTCCAGATAGTGCTCGAGAGAGGCAACGAAAAGGACTGGCTTGCCTCGGGTTTCATCAGATATCTGGCTATGGCCGCCTGTGTAGGTCTTGCGCTGTTCATCTGGCGGGAATTGACCGCGGACAAACCGGCGGTGAACCTGAAGATCCTGCGGGACACCAACTTCACTTCCGCCACGGCTCTGAATGGTATCCTCGGCATGGGTCTTTTTGGGGGCGTATTCGTCCTTCCCCTTTTTCTCCAGCAGATTTTGCACTATCCTGCCTTCAACTCCGGGCTCGCGCTCGTGCCAAGGAGCCTTGCCATGGCAATTTGCATGCCGGTTGCAGGCAGGCTCTATAACAGGGCCGGGCCAAAGCTTCTCGTGGCAACGGGCCTTTTCGTGAATGCCCTTTCCTTCTATGAGTTCTCGCGCCTTTCCCTGGATGCGGGCTACTGGGACATCTTTGTACCGCAGTTTGCCCAGGGGGTAGGGTTTTCCTTTATTTTCGTCTCCCTGGCAACGGCAGGCATGTCCACTATCCAAAAACCCCTCATGACGGCGGCGGTGGGGCTCTTCACGGTCGTGCGGCATGTATCCGGAAGCGTTGGTATTGCCCTTGCGGCTACAGCTCTCACGCGGGGAGAGACCTTAAATAGGGCCCTGCTCATGGGGCACGTTACGCCATTTACAGATACCGCATCACGGTCTCTTGATGCCCTTTCTTCTCACCTTCTTTCAAGGGGGTTGGATCCTTTTACAGCGGACAAAGGGGCGTTAGCGCTTATGGAGAGTATGGTGGAGAGGCAGGCGGGCATGCTTGCCTATAACCAGGTCTATCTCTATATTGCCGTCGTATTCTTTATTGCCATACCACTCGTTCTGTTTGTTACCGACACGCACAGGGACAGACGGGAAGAGGTCATGCCCGATACAGATTGATAATGTCGCGGATTACCCGCAGGAACGTGACGGCGGCTTACTACACCACGATGACCCTGTCCGGGTCGGGCAGTTGCAAGACGAAATCCTTGACCTCGTTGAACTCGGGGTCCTGCAAGTCCACGCCTTTTTCCAGGCGCACGTAGTTCTGACCACCAGGCTTCTGTGTGGGAAATGTAAAACCGAAATCGATGTGGTCTTCCTCGATGCGGATATAGGTGAGCGTATCGAGATTGATTACGTAGCGTTTAACCCTGATGAACTGAGCCATTTTAACCCCCTCCTAATGTAATAATGTTTATTCGCTCATTCGCACGAATCTAAAAAGCAAAGGCACAACAAGTAAGATCATGCTTGTTCCGATCAGCATACCGCCTACGACCACGATCGCCAGTGGTTTTTGTATTTGGCTGCCTACGCCGCGAGACAGGGCGGCGGGGAGAAGCCCCAACGATGCGGTGAGGCCGACCATAAGGACGGACCTGAATTTCTCCCTTACAGTTTCGATGATGGCCTCGTGATGGTTTTTCTTTTCCTTATATGATTCCATATAATGGCCGATGAGGATACACGTTTTGAACGTTGATATACCGATTATCGAAATGAAGCCAACGATTGCCGATATGCTCAGGGATTGGCCGGTAACAAGGAGGCTGATGATGCCGCCGAACACGGCGCAGAGCGGGGCGACCGCGGTGATGACCACATTTCTCATATTCCCGTGAAATACGTAAAGCAATATAAAAATCAGAAAAATGGCGAGAGGTATTGACAGGTAGAATCTCCTGAACGCCTCTTTCATGGCATCGAATATGCCGCTCCATTCTATGAAATACCCTTCAGGCATCTTTGCTTTCATGGCCTCTTTCTGCGCCCTCTCCACCGTACCCCCCAAATCGTTGGAAGCTACACCGAACTTTACCGGTATGAAGCGCCTGTGGTTTTCTCTGAAGATGGTTGACGCGCCGGTTTCAAACCGTATTTTAGCCACCCTGGAAAGGGGGACCACCCCTCCGCCGGGGAGCACTATGGGGATATTTCCTATCTTCTCCGGTTCACTCCTGTAGTCAAAGGGAAAGCTCACAAGAAGGTCAAAGTTTTTGTCGCCCTCCACGATCTGACTTGCAACCTTACCGCCCAGGGCTGCGGACACCATGTCCAGCACCTCCGTTACACTCAGACCCACACCCGCTGCCCCCTCTCTGTCGACCTCTATCAAAAGATTTGGCTGGCCGAGCTCTTTATAGACCCCCACGTCCTTAATGCCCGCAACGTTTTCAATTCTACTCTTCACGTCTTTTGCGGCCTCATCCAAAGCCTGAAGGTCGTCGCCGAAAATCTTCGCTACATTCTCGCCGCCTTTGACCCCCGAATTCTCCTCTTCGAGATTGTCCTCCATGTACTGGGAAAGGTTTATGTTGGCATTGGGCAGCAATTTTGTGAGTTTTTCTCTCACTTCGTTTTCCAGCTCCTCCTTGGTTATCGATCTCTTCCAACTTTTATACGGATGGAGATTCATATAGTATTCGCTGTTGAAGGGTCCCGTAGCTTCCGTTCCATCCTCGGGCCGTCCGACCCGGACAGCCACCGATTTGGTCTCGGGAAACTCCATGAGAATATCCCGTACCTTTTTGGCCACGTCATGTGTTTTGTTGAGCGCTATGGAGTACGGTAGGGTGATTCTGATGTATACGTTGCCCTCGTCCATGTTGGGGAGAAACTGCGTGCCCAATATCGCGTATCCAATCAGAAAACCGCACAGGATAACCCCGGCCGCGCAGGAAAGCACGGTCTTAGATCTATGCATGAGAAACATGACCATTCGAACATAATAATCGCTCATCCTTTCGACAAACCGAAAACCGGTGCCCTCGTGTCCCTCGATAAAAATGTGAATCGATGCTATCAGGTACGTAAAAGTGAGAAGCAGCGTAAAGAAGAGGGCGTAAGAGTAAGTCTTGGCCATAGGGGCGAATATCTGTTTCTCCGCTCCTTTCATGGTGAATATAGGGATGAAGGCGATAAAAATAATGAAGACGAGAAGGATTATCGGTGCCCCTACTTCTCTGGTCGATTTCACGAGGGACCTCTCCTTCACGGCATGCGCCTGTATAGCACCGGAGGACCCGTGCTTGCGTGCGACACGGATATAATTCTCGGTAAGGACGAGGGCAATATCGGCGATAATTCCGAAATCGATAGCGCCGATGGACAACAGATTTGCCGAATCGCCGGTAAAAGCCATCACGGCAAGCGTGATCGCCAGGGAAATGGGAATGACGAATGCGGTGACCAGGGCCGCACGAACGTTCCCCAGAAAGATGAATAGAGTAAGCGCCACCAAAAGTATACCGAGGGATGCGGATTCCACAACCTTTTTGATGACAGTGGTGATAAGTCCCCATCGCTCATAATAAGGGACGATTTTTATTCCCTTAGGAAGTATCTTATTATTCAACTCTGCGATCTTCGCGTTGATCGCCTTGATGGAAGGTATGCTCTTTTCTCCTCTGCGAAGGATCACGTTACCCATGACCACGTCGTCGTGATAATCGTGTATGATTATCCCGGTCCGCGGAATATTTCCCAGGCTTACCTGTGCGATATTCTTGATGAGCAGCGCTTTTCCATTCTTGTAGCTGACTACATTATTTTCGATATCCTCGATGCTCTTTATGAGCCCGATCCCGCGTACCATATAATACTGGTCCCCTAACTCTATTGTTCTTCCTCCGACGTTCACGTTTGATTTTGAGAGCGAGTCTATGACCTGGGAGAGGGTTATCCCATACTTGATAAGGCGCTCGGGAATTACCTTCACAACGTACGCCTTAATGTACCCGCCATAACTTGCCACATCTTCAACCCCCTGGGCGGTCTTGATATAACGTGCTATGGTCCAGTCCTGCAAGGTCCTAAGCTCCATGAGGTTATTGGAGCCGTATACAGCATACTGCATGACTTCTCCCATGTCGCTCGCTATGATGTTTGGCTGCACGCCATCCGGCAAAGACATGTCGGCGAACCTGTTTATGACTTCCTGCTTTGCCTCGCGATATGGTATGTCATATGAAAACGTACACTTCACATCCGACAGGCCATAGATAGAAACAGAGGCAAGCCTCTGCATGCCCCGAATGCCTGCCAGGCCAACCTCGAGCGGTATGGTGATACGTCTTTCCACCTCTTCGGCGGATTTGCCCTCGTATATAGCTACGATTTCAATGCTCGGTGCAGAAGGATCGGGGAAAGCCTCCACATTGAGGTCCCTTGCGGCGAGAAGGGACACAAGAAAGGCCGTGCCCGTTAGTATCAACAGGAGGAGACCATGCGTTGTTATAAAAACGGTCCACTTTCTCATGGCTTTTCCAACTCAATTGCGCTCAAAACAATTTCATCTCCCTGGCGCAATCCTTCTACGGCCACCACTCTTTCTGGTAGTTCTTTTATGGGCTTGACTTCTTTAAGCTCGTTCTTACCGTCTTTGGTTGGTTGATAGACGTAGAATTTGCCTTCCTTATAAAGCATGGCCGATTGCGGAATGAGGGGAAGCAGTTTTTTTTGGTCTTCTATCTTCAACCGTAAGAACATATTTTGTTTGAATAGATCTTTTCTGTCGAGTATTTTGATGAAGGTCTTAACCGTTTTTGAGTCCGTGTCCGACACGTCGCTTACGTAGGATACAATCCCTCTGAACTTAATGTCGGGATAAGTGTCTACGTTGAAGGTCACATTGCTCCCCTTCTTGATCTTCGGTACGTCCGTGTCATAGATATTGGCCACGATCACTACATTCTTCGGGTCCGCTACCGTCAAAAGGGTAGTGGACTGGTCGACTCTGTCTCCCATGTGGGCCTGAATGTCGGCCACGTAACCGCCGATTGGCGCTCGGACGGTAATCGTGTCCGAGCAATTTGTAGGCCCCGCCGCAGAAACGTTCTCAGGGGCACATCCATAAATGGCCAATTTTCTTTTGAGACCCTCTGTTATTGCACGCATCTGTTCGTAGGCCGCCTCACTGTTCAAAAGATCATTTTTCGTGACGGCGCCGATTTCGAAGAGCTGTTTGTTGAGGGTATAGATGCGCTCGGATTGTTTCAACTGGGCGAGCTGAGAAAGATAGGAGGAATACGTGTCCGTTGCGTCGGGACTCTTAATAATAAGGATAGGGTCCCCTTTTGTGACCCGATCGCCGACCTTAACGATAATCTGACTGACATTGCCGGCTAGATTGCTGATTACCCGCGAGGTTCCCTCGAGGTCCGCCTGCACGCTGCCCGTGGCGTCTATATAGGACTGTATCTCATGAACGGTAACCTTATGAGTCTTGATATCCTGCTTCTGCCTTGACTCCTTGCCCTGTCCGGATTTGCTGCAACTCCATACAGCAAGGGATAGAACAGCAACGAGCAAAAGGAAACCCGCGTATTTTCTCATTTCATCTCTCCTGTGTATACTTTGATAAGCTCTTGATTCAGCGCGGATTGCGTAAAAGCCTGGTGATATTTGATCATGAAATCCTTGTATGTCTTCTGTGCGTCGAGGAGTTCGAGAACGGTTATGCCGCCCAGGGCAAATGCCTGTGCACTTTTATCCGCGAGCCTGTCCATCTCCTCTTTGCCGGTATTGTATGATGCAAAAACCTTTACCGCGGTACGATAGCTGTTAAGCGCCTGACGTATTTCGGAAGAAATCTTTCTTTTTGTCTGTTCTATCTGAAGCTCAACCTGTTTCTTTTCCGCTGTCCGTTTCAGGATGTCGCCCTGTGCCCTTGTGAACAGGGGGATATTGAGACTGATACCGCCGCCAATGCCGGATTTGGAAGGGTTACCGATTGAATCATATTCACCGCCCAAACTCACATCGGGGATTCTCATCGCCTTGGCCAGGGAAAGGTTGTGCTCAGCCGCTTTCAACTGCTGCCGAAGCGTCAACAGATCGAACCGGTTCTCAATGCCGGTCTCTATGAGATCTTCATCGCGCAAGGATGGGAAGGTGCCGTGCACTTCAACCTCATGAAACGTTAACGGGTCATCGCTTGCAAGCAGCAGATTAAAAGAATCCATATCATTATGCAGGTCATTTTCCAGATTGGTGAGATTGTTCTCGAGCTCAATCTTGCCGAGTTTCAGTTTGGTAAAATCTATTTCGGACAAGAACCCTGCGCTGTAGCGCTTGGCTGCAATCTGGAGGAGCCTGTCATATCGGCTCACCTCATCTTTCGCAAAATCGGTGTTGAGCTTATCAAGATTGATCGTATAGTAGAGGGTGTAGAAACTTGTGAGAAGATTTCGGATCACGTCTCTGTGTTGCATCTTGGCGGCTTCGAAAGATTCCGAGGCTGCGCTGGTTCTCAGACCTCTTTTCCCTGCTGTTTCGATCACCTGGTCAACCCGTACCGTCAACTGGGTATTGTCTCCCCGGTTGGTGCCGCCTTGTGAGATTTCAAGGTTGGTGTAATTGACCGACAGATTCGGGTTCGGTATCAGTTTCGCACTGACGTAGTCGGCGTAGGCCTTGTCCACCTCATACCGGTTGACGAGAATATCGTAGTTGCTCCGGTAGAAACGCGCAAGGGCCTGATCGAGAGTTACTTGTTCTGCTCCGGCGGCAGGTGACGGCAGGGCGAGCCATAGGCTCGATGATAACATGAGCAATATCGTGAAAAGAGCCGACGAAAGGGAAAACGGCAGGGAACGCCAGCGTGGCGGCCCTATGGGGACGCCTGCCCTGCCAAAATAAGTTCTTGAGTCTGACACGTGACCTCCTTACATCCGTAAGAGGAAAATCAGTTCCTTAAACCCGTAAGAGAGAAGCGCTGATGTGACAAGCGCGGGCACGCAACTAAAATACCAAGTCGAGTCTGCAGGTGGTTATTAAGAAGATTGTTTAGAGGAAAAGCGGGGGTGCTCGGTTGCCGTGGTCAAAAAATATCACAGACTGGCGAATGTCCTCGGTGTTCGCGTTGGCCACAAAATGGCCAACAAAGGGAAACGAATGAAATGGCCCGGTAGGGCTGGAATTAAGCGCAAACGCCACCGTGCTCTCAACGCAGGTGGGCAGGCGGTTCCTGAAGGAGCCTTTCGCAGCCTCATGCGATTCCACGGTAAGTATGTCCAGCAAGAAGATGACGAGAAAACACAAAATGACAAATCGTAAGCCCCTCATTGCCCTGCCCATAACCGTTTTATACTGTAACACAGGAAAACGCGTTGAGCAAACACAAAATAAGCTCGTCAATTGATTCGATTCCCTTGCGCTTTCTTGATGTGAGGCCTCTGGGCGGTTTTGGGATACCGCGAGCGCCAGCACGAAGAGGTTAAGATACACATGCGCATTGACAAAGGCAAAAAAGGCTGGTATAAGTAACACGAAAAAAGGAGATAGTAACACGATGTCGGTTGCACGCTTCGGTACATCTATCGAAAACCCCCTGCTTACGAAATTCGACGACCTTATAAAGAAAAAAGGCTATTCGAACCGCAGTGAAGCGATCCGCGACCTTATCAGAAACAGTCTTGTCGCGGAAGAATGGGAATCATCGTCCGTTGAAGCCGTTGGAACCATAACCATCGTCTACTCTCACGAAACGCATGAGCTGACGGACACCTTGACGGACCTCCAGCACCAGCACCACAGGTCCATCGTGTCGACCATGCACGTACATCTTGATAAGCACAATTGCCTTGAGGTGATTATCGTAAAGGGAAAGACGAGAGACATTAAAGAGATTGCCGACAGACTTATTGGAACAAAGGGCGTAAAGCACGGAAAGTTGACCGCAACAACAACAGGCAAACGTCTGAAATAAATTTTCTTGGGGAGGCCGTACTATGGAGAAATCTATTTCGCTCACGAGAATCCTTGTCGCTGTCTTTGTCTCGGTTATTCTCGCAGGTGTCTTTGCCCGTCGGGCTTTGGCCGTCCGTCCTTTTGTGACTGATGACGCCCGTATTCTCGATGAACATACGATGCAGCTCGAGGCTTCGGTCCGCTACGACAAGGATGTTTTCACGAACTTGAACCTTGTTGCCATGAGCCCTGTCAAAAAATCTGAAATAACCATGGGTTTCGTTGATGGGTTTCCCCTTGATGTCGAGTCCAACCGGAGTTTCTCCATAACAGGACCCCTCATTCAGTACAAATACTTGCTCTGGGAGGCGAAACCGAACGGGTATCCGGGCATGGCTTTCGCCACAGGTGCATCCCCGCCCTGGGGTAGAGGCGATCTAAGGCCCAACAGGTGGAGCGAGTTTCTCTACCTCGCTGCAACAGAATCGCTCTTTGACAAGGAGCGTGTGCTTATCCATGGCAACATCGGCATTTCGACCACCAACCCTGCAACAGTGGCTACATGGGGCGTCGGTACTCAGATCCGTATGATAGGAGGGCTCAACGGCGTATTTGAAGTATTCTACAACGATCCTTACGCAGGAAAGACAGGCGGGGCCTTCCAGGCGGGGTTTCGATATATCGTGAGCGATAAGATCCAGATCGACATGACCACAGGCTCAGGGCTTTTTGGCAGCGAGCAGCTGAATACCTTTGTGGGAATGGGCCTAAGGCTCGTGAGCGACAAACTGTGGTGAGAAGGTAGAGTCCCGGTGCATATACCCGACGGATATTTAAGCCCTCAAAGCTACGGGCCCCTCTGGGGAATTTCCCTTGTATTCTGGTCGATTGCGCTCAAGAAAGTGAAGAGGGAGCTTTCCACGAGACAGGTCCCGTACCTGGCCATGGCCGCATCCTTCTCGTTTCTCATCATGATGTTCAATATCCCCATCCCTGGAGGCACCACGGGCCACGCGGTGGGTGGCGGCATTGTAGCCATATTCCTCGGTCCCTGGACTGCCGTGATTGCCATCTCCGTTGTCGTCATGATCCAGGCAATAGTGTTCGGCGATGGTGGCGTTACGGCTATCGGCGCCAACTGCTTCAACATGGCGGTTGTCATGCCTTTTATGGCCTATTGGATGTTTAGAGCCGTCAACGGGAAAAAGATGGAAGGGGTACGACCCTACGTGGCCGCATTTGTTGCGGGATATACAGGGCTTTGCGCGGCCGCAATAATGACGGGATTCGAATTCGGCATTCAACCCCTCATAGCCCGGGGGGTAGATGGCAGGCCCCTGTATGCGCCTTATCCCCTTTCGGTCGCGGTCCCCGCAATGGCTATCGAACATTTGGCCTTATTCGGTGTGATAGAGGGTATCATCACCGCCTTGCTTTTCAAGTATCTTCTCCGCCACGAACCAGCACAGATCTACGCCCTGCGGCGGGGTGATCCGATATGACAAGAACCCAGAAGAGACTCTGGATCGGGATTATCGTGCTCACCCTTGTTTCTCCCCTGGGCATCATCCTTCCTGAGAAATTTAGGGCCGGCCAGGCGTGGGGAGAATGGAATTCTGATACTATCCGGGGGAAGCTCGGTTATACCCCCCAGGGTTTGAAGAAGGAGTCGGGCATGTGGAAGGCGCCCATGGCTGATTATGGCTTGGGGGGTGAAGACAGTAAAGACGGTGTCCGGATCATTTCGTACGCCCTCTCCGGTTTTGTGGGTATTGCGATGGCCTCGATCGTTCTCAGCTTCATCGTGAAAATGTTAAGGAAGACATGAGAAGCCAGATCCCTGAGTTTCTTCTAAAAAGATCAAATGACAGCTACGGTTCCCCCTGTACCAAGGGCAGGACACGGGGGTCGCGCTTCTTCGACCGGAGTCTTGACCATTTCGCCGCCTTTATCAAAAGCACCTGTATCCACTGGGACGGCGCTCAGAGACAAGGGTTGATGCAACAGCTCGATCCCAGGGTGAAACTCATGTTTCTTTTTGTCTTTATGGCAATTATCAGCGCCAAGAAGACCGTTATGCCGGAAGCTGCTATCGGTCTTTTCATCCTTATCCTTGCCGGCCTCTCCCGTCTCAACCTCGCAGCTTTCTACTCAAAGGTCCTGTTTCTCGGCTTTTTCTTTGGTTTTCTCGTGGTACTTCCCTCCTGTTTGAATCTGGTTAGCGGCGGATCCGTGGCATGGCCCCTTATCCATCTCTCCAGGCAATACGAGATCTGGATCTACCGGATACCGCAAACCATAGGTATCACGAGGCAAGGCCTTGAAGGGGTTCTTCTCATTACAGTGAGGGTAATCAATTCCCTTTCTCTCTCTTTTCTTATCATACACACCACGCCCTTTTCCGAAATTATCAAGGCCCTTAAAGCCCTGCGTGTGCCTGATCTTTTTCTCATGATCATTACCCTGTCTTACAAATACATCTTCGTCTTTGCTGAGACCGTCGAAGATTTCCATCTTGCAAGGAAGAGCAAGGTGGTGGAGGCAGATGCATCCGAAACCAGAGACTGGATTGCACAGAGGCTCGCCTTTTTATTCCGCAAAACGCGTGCGCATTGCGAGAAGATCTATGAGGCCATGCTTGCCCGTGGTTTTAGCGGCGACATGGTGTTTGGCGAGTTGCACAATATGAAATCGGCCGACATTGTGGCGGGAGCTTTCATGCTCGTCGCCGGTATGTGCCTCATCCTAACATAAGGAAAGACTTATGGAAGAACCGATACTTAACGTGGAACGGGTGAGCTACCGGTATCATGATACGATTCCAGCCCTCCTTAACGTGAGTTTGAGTCTCAAGCAAGGTGAAAAATTTGCCCTGATCGGGACCAATGGAAGCGGAAAATCAACCCTGCTTCGAGTGATGAGCGGCCTTCTTTTACCTGACTCAGGCAGGATCTTCTTTAAGGGCAGAGAGGTGACTGAGCGGTCCTTAAGACAGAGAGGTTTTCTGAAGTTTTTCCGCGCCGGTGTGGGCTATATATTTCAGGATCCGGACGTACAGCTCTTTAGCCCGACCGTCCTTGATGAACTCGTTTTCGGTCCCATGCAGTTGGGGATACCACACGTTGAGGCGTTAGAGCGGGCACAGGCGGTAATCAAGATGCTCCACATCGAAGCGCTCACAAAGAGGCCCCCGTACATGCTCTCGGAAGGGGAAAAGAAGAAGGTTGCCGTGGGTTCCGTGTTGACCATGAATCCCGAGGTGCTGCTTCTTGATGAACCCACAGGAGGCCTCGACCCGAGGACACAATGTTTCCTTACGGAACTGATATTCGAGCTCAATGAGGCGGGGAAGACTATTCTGGTGAGCACTCATGATCTCACCCTTGTTGATGAATTGCAGCCCACCGTGGGGGTGCTCTCGGAGGAGCACACCATAGAGAGGGTGGGGGCGGCAGATGCGATACTCGGGGATGAAGATCTTTTGTTGCGGGTAAATCTCATCCACGAGCATATGCATTACCATGGCGTGCTGGCCCACGCCCACCGGCACTCTCATTACCTGTATCACAGACATTAGGCCCTAACGAAACCTAACCTTCACCGCGTGTTCCTGAAAGCAGCTGGTCACGGGGATTTTATTGTTTGGTTTCAATGGGTTACGTGGCTCCATCAAGCGACCACCCATGGGATGTGCCTCGGTCAAGCTAAGCCCTTGGAAATATTATTTAAAATCTTTTAATTTTTTTCTTGACAAGTGTCACTCTGCTTGCTATAACCTTCTCTATTAACAGATTTTAATGAAAAAGGAGGTGGCGTGGGTAGTTTTTCAAAAATATACAAGGAGGAAAGAATGAAGAAACTCGTAATTGTTGCATTTGCACTGCTTCTTATGTTGCCAGCATTGAGTTATGCAGGCAGCGCGACCAGCAGATGGGACATGACCATCGGCGGATACGTCGCATTTGATTACGGCTATGCGAACCAGCAGGCCGGCGCAGACTATAAGGCGGGCGTCAGGGAATCAGGCTCGAAACAGAACATCGATGCCGAGTTCAATAACTGGTACGCCAAGGTGTCTGAGACCCGTCTGAACTTCCTCGTTTTGGGTCCGGATGCGTTCGGTGCCAAGACAAGGGCCTTCATCGAATACGATTTCCAGGGCTCAAGCACAGGTGGTTCATACGTTCAGGGCGGTGCCTCATTGAGACACGCTTACGTGAGAATGGACTGGGCCAATGACCAGTTGCTCTTTGGTGAGTTCTGGACAGGCTGGCTTGGCGGCACACCTCCGCTCGGCCTCATTGGGTGGAACCTGCCTGCATTCGGCAAATCCAACCGTGTTCCCCAGATGAGATGGACACACCAGTTTGGCCCGACCTTCAAGACCATCCTCGGTATCGAGTATCAGGGCAGACAGTTTGCCAACTACACTAACTCTCTGGGCGCCCTCGGACAGAACTACGTTGACGCTTACACAAGGTCGGATATACCGAACCTCTTCGGCGTTGTGGAATATACCTCCGGCGCATGCGGAAAGATCGGTCCCCAGCAGCTCCTCTTCGGCGCGGGCGGTTACTACGGACGCGCGAAGTACGTGACCAACGCCGCGACAGGCGTACTGGATAACGCGGGTAACGCCCAGCGGTTCTCCTCAGACAATGAGGACTCATGGTCCGCGGTGGTTTACACCTATATCCCTATTATCCCCGAGAAGAACAACAATAAGGCTGGCGCTCTCGGCTTCACCGCAGGATTCGGTTGGGGCCAGAATGGCGGTTACGAGAACCCGTGGAACCCGGCAGCCTTTCAGAGGCCGGATGGCAGTTTTGTACCGCCTGCCGGTGGTGGTTTCTGGGCGGGTGCATTCTTCTACTTTACAGACAGCTTCTTTATGGCCCCGACCTGGTCCACACAGTGGATGAACGTGAGCAATGCATGGCGGAATGCTACGGTGAACAACGCGCTGCTTCCTGCCGGCTCTGCAGCTAACCCGGATACGGTCATACGGGAAGACATGTACAACCTAGCCTTCTTCTATGATGTAAACCCTGCATTGAGATTCGGTGCTGAGTTCTCATCGCTTTATAACAAGTTTGCGGCTCCAGGCTATGTAAACGGCGTACAGTCATACCAGACATACGGAACGCTGAATACAGCCCGTTTCCGCGTTACGTATTTCTTCTAAGAGGAGATACAAACTGCTTTCCAAAAGGGGGCCATTTGGCCCCCTTTTTTACGCCTTTTTTTCAAAGACCATTGGCAAAAAACGGCTGAACGACTTTCAAACCCCACGGAATTGACAGGACACAAAAAAACACATAAACTATCCCTCTTCGGGCGCGTTTGACGCACACGGCCACGAAACGGAGGCGCAAAGCACATGGGGATACTTGATGACATAAAAAGACTCGGTATAGAACTGAGCGAAGACGATATGAACGAAATAGAAGCACTCAAGGACCGGGCAGGGACTCTCAAGAAGGATGAACTCGTACGAAAAACCACCCTGGAATATTATCTGGGGGAGTATTTCTCGGTCATGCGACCGGACGTAATGGCAGCGTTGGAACGCAACAAGATGGAGCAAAATGAGGAATTGTTAAGGGAGCTTAACCGGCGGTTCGATGAGAATGGCCGGCGGATATGCGATGAAGTGGGCTGTTCTTCGACCGAGAACGTAGGACAGTGCGAATACTGTGAGCGCTCGGTCTGTGGTGAGCACAATTACCGTGAGGGCGGCCACTGCTGCTATGCGTGTTACCTTGAGTACGTCAAAAAGAAGACACCGTGAGTTGCCCTATCTGTGATCGGACGAGGCAGTGTAATAAGATGAGAGAAACCACAAACCCTTAAGGATCCTCCCATGGATCCTCCTTAGGATTCCCGTTAGCGTTGTAGGATTTTCCCTAAGATATCTGCCTGCTGTTTCTGATAAGTCGCTTCACGTTATCGAGAAGTCCGCGCTTCCGCTCCTCGGTAAAGCCTCTGAGCATGGCATGCATATTCTGATCTCGTTCCTTTTCAATCTTGCCAAGGAGTTTCTTGCCCTTTTGGGTAATCTCAAGGATGGTTACCCGCTCATCCCGGGGATCGGACTTTCTCACGATGAAGCCGCTCTTCTCGAGCCTCTTGGCTATGCCCGTCATATTGGCGCCCGGCACCAGCATGATCCTGCTTACATCGGTAATCCTGTTTCGGCCGTTTTTTGAGGCGTCGAGCACTCTCAAGACGTTGTATTGCGGAAAGGAAAGGTCATACTTCCTGAAAATGGCCGACACTACCCTCTTGAAGGTCTCGGCAGCCCGAACGAGTGCCATGAGCACATTCTCATCGCCGCTTAAGTCGCTTCGATAGTTGATCTTTGCCATAGCCTCACCTCAACCAATTCCGTTTTCATTGCAGTAAGTAGCTATTATATCAGGTAACGTGCCTGTATACCAGAAAATAAATACATGTAAAGTAAATACATTGATATTTTATATATTGATTTATTGTGCCTTCCTGTGGTATGCAAATATACGTGTGTTTGTCGGCAGCGTTCATGAGGAAATAAGGAATGGGTCAAACAGATTACAGGCAATGGATGTCGAGGCGGGCATTATTCTCGTCTGACCTGCAAGGTGAACTTTTATAGGAGGTACTATGGAAATAAAAAATGAGCTTGCAAAGATTGTTGGTAAAGAGTACGTGAGCGACAGCATCGGGGATCGCGAGAAATATTCGCGGGACCAGAGTCTTCTTCCTCCCGGGATGCCTGACGCCGTGGTCTTTCCGGCTACCTCGCAGGAGGTGGGAAAGATCGTGACATGGTGCAACCAGGAGAACATCCCTGTTGTTCCCGTCAGTTCAAGGGCGCACTTCTACGGATGCTCCATACCCAAGCAGGGCGGAGTGGTGGTCGATCTCAAAAGGATGAACAAGATCCTTGAGATCGACACGGAAAACCGCTTGGTGCGGTTTGAAGCAGGGGTTACCTGGAAGCAGCTGACGAGCGCGCTGGAGAAGAAGGGCATGAGAGTTATCATGCCGCTTTTACCTCATGGTGAGCGCTCCGTGCTGACCGACTCTCTCGAAAGGGAAGTGCCCATAAATACGGTCTATGATTACGGCGAACCCACGCAATCATTGGAGGTCGTCTGGCCCACCGGCGAAGTCTTCCGGTGCGGCTCAGCGAGCGTAAACGGTTTCCCCGAATCCAAGTCAAGGGGCGCAAATCCGTCCGGACCGGGGCTTGACTTCTACCGATTCGTGCAGGGTGCCCAGGGGACCATGGGCGTTGTCACATGGATAAGTTTGAAGGCAGAGTACACCCCGAGGACGGACAAGATATTCTTTGCCCCGGTATACGATCTGCCCTACGCCATCGATTTTCTTTACAGGATTCTTCCCAGGAGGATAGGCCAGGAATGCCTCTTACTCAACAACGTAGACCTTGCCCTGCTCGCCGCGGACGACATGTCCTCGGATTTCGAGCGGCTCCGTGCAGAACTTCCCCCCTGGTCACTCGTTCTCGTCATAAGTGGTCTTTTGAGAAGACCTGAGGAAAAGATAGCGTACGAAGAAAACTTTCTAAAGCAGGTGTTGAAAAACGAATTCCCAAAACTGCCCCTTGGAGACAACCTTCCCGGTTTCCCCGGTCTTGGGAGAAAACTTTTGCCCATGCTGAGAAAGCCGTGGCCCACGAACGCCCCTTACTGGAAGAACCG
The DNA here is from genome assembly GCA_035541755.1 of Syntrophorhabdaceae bacterium. Lineage (NCBI taxonomy): Bacteria > Pseudomonadati > Thermodesulfobacteriota > Syntrophorhabdia > Syntrophorhabdales > Syntrophorhabdaceae > Syntrophorhabdaceae bacterium. The sequence goes on along the minus strand of DATKMQ010000093.1, from coordinate 55,326 downwards.
GCTCAAAGGCGGATTCCAGAATCTCTTCTTTATCACCAAACCGGTACAGGCGCCGATGTACATCGAAATCATGGAGTTTGTGGCCGCCAAGTACGGCTATCCCATGAGCGATGTAGGAAGCCACATCCAGCCCATAGAACACAACCGGGCTTGCCAGGTTGAGTTTAGCTTCTTCTATGATCCCAAAGACGAAGCGGAGCGAGCCCTGGTGGCGGGGATGTACCATGAGGCGGCGTTGGCTATGATGAACGAAGGTGCATTTTTCACAAGACCGTACGGAGAGCTGGCACCCATAATATTCGATAGAGCCGCCGGTTACACCATGGCACTCAAGCGCGTAAAGAAGGTCTTTGACCCCAAGAATATTATGAACCCCGGCAATCTGTGTTTCTAAGGAGGATACGATGCAGAAAAAAGATCGCTATGATACACCAAAAAAGAAAGTAAGCCTGGACGTGACAAAATTGGACAATTTTGTTTACGATATGGACCACTGTATTAAATGCAAGGGGTGCTACTGGGTAGAACACACCTATATGCCCGGCGTCAAATTTTCAACGAGATGCCCGAGCAATACCTGGAACGATTTTGATTCGTATGGCGCCTTTGGAAAAATGAGAATTGGCCTCGCCATCAATGAAGAAAAGCTTGAGTGGACCGATAAGCTCCTCGAGATCATCTACGCCGATCCGCTCTGCGGCGCCTGCGATGTGGGATGCAAGCGCAACCTTGACCTGGAAATTGGGCTTACCCTCGAGGCGCTGAGGGTGAAGGCGGTAAAGGATGGAGCGGGTCCCATGCCCGTGCACAAGAAAGTGGCCAAGAATATTGCCACCAAGCACAACCAGTTCGGATCAGCCCACGAAAACAGGCACAAATGGCTTACCAAAGACATCAAGGTTACCGACAAGGCTGATCTGCTCTACTTTCCCGGTTGCTCGGCTTCCTACGTGAATCCCGACATAGCCCGTGCCACGGCCAAGATACTCAACGCATCGGGCGCGCGCTTCCAGCTTATGAAGGACGAATGGTGCTGTGGTAACACGATCTATTCCGTGGGCATGATAGATGAAGCAAGAACGCTTGCCAAACGCAACATTGAAGCGATCAAGAAGACCGGGGCGAAAACGGTCATTACGAGCTGCGCAGAGTGCTACCGCATGCTCAAGGTCGATTACCCGAAGCTGCTTGAGATTGCCACGGATGATCTTCCCTTCAAAGTGATCCATCTCATCGAGTTCGCCGATGAGGCGATAAAACAGGGTAGCCTGAAGTTGAAAAAACCCGTGGATTTCCGCTTCACGTATCATGATTCATGCGGCGTGAGCAGGCTCTGCGACCCCTGGACGCCATGGAAAGGCGAGCGGGGCTGGATGGGCTGCGTGAGCCCTACACTCAAGAGAAGGCGCGGCAAATCCGGCCTGTATCTGGAGGCGAGAAATATATTCAACGCCATCCCGGGCGCCAAGTTTGTCGAGATGCCGAGGACCAGAGAGAACGCTTTCTGCTGCGGCGCCGGAAGAGGAACAAAAGAGGCCTTTCCGGAACTGGCGAAGTTTTCTGCCGAGCACCGAATGGAAGAGGTCAAGGAAGTGAGCGCTGAGGTTCTCGTGTCCGCATGCCCCTGGTGCAAGAGCAATTTCAGCCAGGCGGCAAAAGAGAACGCCGAGAATGTAAAAGTAATGGATATAGCAGAGCTTATCCTTGCTTCAGTGGATAAATAAGGAGGCATGATATGAGTATACAGAAAGCAGCATACAACGCATTAGAATCGGTCGTTGGCGCCAGGTATCTCTCCGATGATCCTGCTGTCTGCGAAGGATACAGGTCCGGACCGGGCGGGTATGAAAGCGGTCTCGGATATGAGAAGGTCATGACCAAAATCCCGGGCGCAGTGATACTGCCCAGGACGACCGAGGACGTGCAAAAGATCGTAAAGATATGCAACCGGTATAAAGTTCCGTACGTGCCCTATGCAACCGGCTTTTACGGACCCCGTTCCCATTGCCATGTGGAGAACGAATTGCTCATCGACATGAAGCGGATGAATGACTTCGAGATCGACGAAAAACACTTCTACATCGTCGTCGGCCCCGGCGTTATTTATTCCCCGATCCAGCAGGAAGCACTCAACAAAGGCGCCTACGTAGTCATCGGCGGCGGCGGGGCGCAGGCATCGGCGATCGCAAACCTGATCGGCGATGGGTGGTCACCGTTGAGCCACAGAATCGGTCTGCCCCACAGACGTATCCTCGGCACCGAGCTTGTTTTGCCTGACGGAGAACTCGTGAAGATGGGTTCTTTGGCCGACGGCAGCGATCCCTTCTGGGGAGACGGTCCCGGTCCTGACCTGAGAGGACTTCTTCGCGGGTTTACGGGACTGCGTGGCTGCCTCGGAATTGTAACGAAAATGGCAATCAAGACCCTTCCCTTCCAGCCCGAGCCGCTCGTACCCACCGGCATTTCACCGAACACGGGACTGCAACTCCCCACGAACCGGGTCAAATGGATCAACTACCAGGTGCCGAGTAAAGCGGCCCAGGTAAAGGCCATGTTTGAGGTCGGAAAGGCCGAGGTAGCGGGCGCCATCACAAAGGTGCCCCTTTTCTGGAGGGCGATCAATAAGGCGGAGTCCAAAGAAGAGTTCTGGGAACTCTGGGGCAAAGAAGACGAGAACACGATCAAGAACTTCTTTATCGTGCGCGTGCTCCTTATCGGTTATACCTCGGAAGAACAGATGCAGTACGATGAAAATGTGTTAAACGACATTATGGCAGAATTGGGCGCCAAACCCAGGGCAACAAGACCGCTCGACGAGTCGTGGATCAAGAATGCTGACTCCGCGGGTATGTGGCTCATGTGCGGTTCTTATGTCTCCGTTGATTACATCATCGAATCGCTCTCACAGGCCACGGTACATGGCGAATCCTATGCCAAGACCAAAAGAAATTATACGCCTCCTCTCATGCCCGATTACGGTGATCCGGGCTGGTTCCAGAGCTTTGAGCTCGGCCATCAGGGATATTCGGAATTCCTCGTGTACTGGGATCAGGATGAGGATACAACGGGCGTAGACCAGTTCTATGTTGAAACCTCCAAGATGAACATCAAAGAGCGGTTCTATACATCGCTTCTTGGCCCGCATCAACCCCTCTACCTCACGGGCCCCAAATACGGACCGAACTACCACGAATGGCTTCTCAAGGTGAAAGATGAATTTGACCCGCTGTGGGTTTGCCATCCGCCGGTTCCGCTTGCCCATGACGAGTTCGTGGATCGAGCACCCTGGATGAAATCCATGAAGGATTGGAAGGCCCCCAAGAAACTCCCTATGCCTGAGTGGAAGTAAGATAATCTGCACGAGTTCACGCATGTGCCGGGAAAAAATTCCCGGCACATGCGTCATGATCCAGAGTCCAACCGGAGAATATAATGTTCTCTATACTGAACAATAAAAGGCGGTATGCTTCAAAAAAAACTTGATAAGGAATATAAACTATAGTATAAAAAGGAAGCAAGGGTTGCATGATTCGTAATAATGAACATAAGCCATTGAAACTTCAGAGGTGTTTCAGGACAGCGGAAAAAGGTAGCTCTGGCAAATAACTCCCACGGCAAAGAGATGAGGCAGCATGGAAAATGTCCTTGATTTTTGTCGTGAAAAATGCGTTATGAGAGGTGATGGTACATGGCAAAAGTAGCAATGACGTGTCCTTTTTCAAACCGGATCTGCAGAGACTGCGCCGTATACAGGGGAAGTCACTACTATTTGTGTTTCAAAAAGGAGTATCGCGGATGTCTGGTAGGCGAGGGCGGTAAAGCTGGCAAAGAAAAAACGGTTTATGGCGTTCGAAATTTCACCGTCGATGTTCCTTCCGAGGTTCTGTCCAGTCGCAACGTGATTACCGATGTGGAAGATATGATAGAAACGGAGGAATTCGAGAAATTCGGTGTGCGGTAGTTTGAGTCCTGGCAATTGTATCGTATGATGCTATAAGTTACTAGATAAGGAATTCGGAAAATTTAACGAAAGGAGAGACGCATGATACACGATTTTACGTACCTAAAACCCGGCTCCGTCAAAGAAGCCCTGGCCATGCTCGCGGACCATGTAGATGAATGCAAGATCGTCTGCGGCGGTCAGTCATTGCTGATTCCGATGCGGCAAGGGCTATTAGTCACGGACTACTTGATCGACATCAAAGGGCTCAATGAGTTGAGCTACATCAAGTATGACGCGAAAGAAGGCCTCAAGATGGGCGCCACCACGACGCACAGGATGATCGAGAAATCGGATGTGATCAAAAAGCATTATCCTGTTCTTGTAGAGATGGAAGACAGACTCGCTTCCACACAGACCCGTAACTGGGGCACGATCGGCGGCAACCTTGCCCACGGTGATGCGGCAGGAGATCCTGCTCCGGTCCTCACCACGCTTAATGCACAGGTCAAAATTGCTTCGGCAAAGGGTGAAAGGCTTGTCCCGCTCGAAGATTTCTACACCGACATTTTCGAAACGGTTATGGAACATGACGAGATGATCGTTGAAATCCAGGTTCCCCCTATGCCCGCCAAAAGCGGTGTGGCATATACGAAATTCAACCTCCTGCGAAACGATATGGGAGTTGTTGGCGTGGCTGTGTCCGTGGTTGCCGATGCGAGCGGCGCCTGCAAAGATGCGAGGGTTGTCCTCGGTAATGCCGGCGTCACACCGATCAGGGCCAAAAGCGCGGAGAAGGTGCTCGTAGGCAAGAAGTTGAGTGACGCACTGTTTGCCCAGGCCGGAGAAGCCGCGGCTGCCGATGCGGATCCGGTGTCCGATATTCATGCATCTGAAGAATATAGACGCCACCTCGTCAAAGTTCTCACGAAGCGCATGGCAAAAAAAGCCTGGGAACAGGCTTCCAAATAAGGGTGAAGGAGGTTTGAGAAATGGAAAAGAGACTTATAACATTGATAGTTAACGAACAAGCGTATGAAATATATGTAAACCCCAAAACCCTTCTCGTTGAGGCAATAAGGGACCATGTTGGCCTCACTGGAACAAAGAGGGGTTGTGAAACGGTTTCTTGCGGCGCCTGCACGGTGCTTGTAAACGATATGGCGGTCAAATCATGTTCCGTCCTTGCCGTACAGTGCGATGGAATGAAGATCACCACCTCCGAAGGGCTCGAAGTAAACGGTAAGCTTGCCCCGATCCAAAAGGCATTTCTGGATAACGGTTCTTATCAGTGCGGCTTCTGCACATCGGGTATGCTGATGGCGACATCAGGACTTCTCAAGGAAAACAAAAAGCCGACAAAGGATCAGATAAAAGAGAGTATCGAAGGAAATATATGCCGTTGCACAGGATACAACAGTATCGTACGGGCTGTCGAAGCAGTGGCAAGAGGTGAATATAAGGAGGGGTCAGTATGACAACGACAAAGAAAGCACAAGAGGCCACAGCCAAAAAAGGACAGGAGATGACCACCTTTGGTCTCGCCAAAGAAAAGCTGACTGTCCTCAATACACACGTTCACAATATAGACGGCGTTGCGAAGGTTACAGGCCGGGCGACCTACAGCTTTGACACGAAGCTACCCGGTATGCTCTACGGTAAAATCCTGCGCAGCCCGCATGCCCATGCAAGAATAAAGAACATAGATGCAAGCAAAGCTTTAGCGCTCCACGGCGTCAAGGCTGTTGTAACGGGCAAAGACACGCTCGGTATCAAACAGGGTATCTGGCGGCGTTATCAGGAACTCTGCGATGAGCAGATACTGCCGGTGGAAAAGGTACGCTATATCGGCGAGCCTGTTGCCGCAGTTGCGGCCGCTACAGAGGAGATCGCGGAGGCGGCACTCGATCTTATCGAGGTTGACTACGAGGTGCTCCCCGGCGTTTTTGAGCCCATGGAAGCGATGAAAAAAGATGCTCCCACGATCCATGAGGGCGTGGAAAGAAATATCAACGTGACGCGTCATATCGAATGGGGCGATGTCGAAAGCGGTTTTGAGGAAGCGGACTACATTAGAGAGGATAACTTCTTCTGTGGTGGCCAGGCCCACATGTGCATGGAAACCCGCGCGGCCGTATCGAGCTACACCCCTGAAGGCAAACTTACCATTTATCATTCAAACCAGTCGGCTTATTATATGCAGGCACTCATGGCAGGCGTCCTCGGTATCAGAGAGGGCGATATCCGCGTCATCGCCAAATACGTGGGCGGCGGCTTCGGCGGAAAGTTCGAGCTTGATGGTGCGATTTTCTGTACCGCGATCCTTACGATGAAGCTGTTCAGGCCTGTGAAAATAGTCTATACAAGAGAAGAAGACTTTATTGCCACGAAACGCCGTACCCCCATGCACTATTGGGTCAGAACAGGTATAAAGAAAGACGGCACCTTCTGTGCCCGTGAAGCGAGGGTCGTGAGTAACGGCGGCGCGTATACCGGCATGGGAGCAACAGCTCTTTATCTGACCGGCTTCTTCCACTCTTTCCCTTACGTATGGCCGGCATACCGATATGACGGTTACCGCGTCTACACCAACACCCTGCCATCTACCTCCATGCGAGGTTTTGGCGCTCCTCAGGCGATGTGGTGCTCCGAGCAGCAGCTCGAATGGATGGCCACCGACCTGGGTCTTGATCCTATCGAGATGAGACGCAAGAATGGCCACTATGCGGGCTACGAAGTTCCCGGCCAAGCCTACATCGCAAGTTGCGGTCTTGATGAAGCGCTTACCAAGACCAAAGAATGGATCAAAGCCAAGGGCAAACTGCCTGCAAACAGGGCCATCGGATACTCGGCGGCGGGCTTTATGTCCGGCGGTATCTTTAACTGGTTCGATACCCCCTACTCATTCTCTTCGGCGGTCGTCACCATCAATCAGGACGGAACCGTCATTCTCCACATAGGAGCTACTGAAATCGGACAGGGTTCCAACACGACCATGGCAATCATTGCGGCTGAGACCCTCGGAGTAAAAGTCGAGGATATCACGGTACACTCCGGCGATACGGATCACTGCCCTGCAGACCTGGGCGCCTGGGGCTCCCGCCAGACCCTGATGACCGGTAATGCCACTAAGAGGGCCTGCGAAGACGCAAAGAGGCAGATCCTTGAATTTGCCTACGCGAAGATGGGACTCAATATCGTCTACGACCTCGACATCAAGGACCGCTGGGTACATATCGTGGCGCGTCCGGAAAGAGGTATGCCATGGGAAGAGCTGTGTAAAATAGCGACCCGCGGCAAAGATGGCCAGAGAATTATCGGCAGAGGTTTCTATACTCCTCACAGAAAAGGTATGATTTCCCCGGCCTACAGCTACATGATGCAGGCGGTAGAGGTTGAGATCGACAAAGAGACAGGCCATATAGATCTCATTGACAGCCTTACCGCTCACGACTGCGGTACGCCGATTAACCACCTCGGTCTTATCGGTCAGCTCGAAGGTGCATTCTCCATGGCAGCAGGATATGGATACCTCGAGTATATGCCTTATGAAGACGGCAAACTTATGAACCCGAACCTGGTTGACTATAAGATGATCAGGGCAACCGAGATGCCTGAGACGCCCATCGCTGAGATTGATACGTACGAGCCCGAGGGACCGTACGGAGCAAAAGAAGCGGGTGAAGGCCTCACGAACCCGACGGCTGCGGCAATCGGCAACGCCATATTCCATGCCCTCGGCATTCAGATGAAAGAATGCCCGGTCAGGCCGCATATGATAGTCCAGGCCTTAAAGGAAAAGGAAGAGAAAGACAAAGCAGCAAAAGGTGCTAAAAAAGGAAAATAAGGGAGGAGAGTACAATGGCCTTTAAATGTCCTGTGTGTAAAAAACAGTGGAATTTCAGTCTGCAGGTAGCGCGGCATATATTCGGGACTGGCGATAAACCTCATAGAGCGTGGGTGGAGTCAGAGGGCGAATCATACGCAGACCTATTGGTTCAGCAGGCCACGAGCCCCGGAAATGCGAGCTACGAAACTGTTGCCAAACTCGTAGAGAAGGCGCAGAGTAAACTGTAATCATCTTTGAAGAAGAATACGGAAGACCTCCGGTCGGCAAGACCGGAGGTATCCGCATGAAGCCCGATCTATAAAGTGAGGGCTATTCTAGGAGGTTTCTATGATTCTTGAAGGTAGTGTAAAGGTAAAAGCCCCTATTGACAAGCTGTACGATTTCGTCATGAAACCGGAGAGCATCATGGGTTGTCTGCCAGGCGCTGAGCCGCCCACGATCATTGATGACAAGACCTATACCGGAGTGATGAAACAGAAGGTAGGCGTCTTCGGCGTGAAGATGAAGTACACCATGCACCTTGTGGAAACGGAAAAACCGAAGTTTATGAAGTACGAAGGCGACGGCGAAGACATGACGAAACTCGGTCGTTTCAATATGAAGATGGACGTGAGGCTCAATCAGGTCGGCGACGAGGTTGAGATCGTCTATACCGTCGATGTGAGCATCGTAGGCAAACTTGCCATGTTCGGCGACAGGATTATGAAACAGAAGACGAAACAGATCGAGGCCGAGACCACGAAGAACCTGCAGGAAAAACTCAAAGCAATGGCGTAAATTTAGACCGGTATTGTATTGTGAGGGAGGGTTTCTCGATTCCGGGGACCTTCCCTTTTTGTTTCTTACTATTTCGTTCTCGTTGTTGATTTCCGTGGGGAGAGCCGCGCCTATTGGGGATAACCCCTTCTATAAAGCATGATTACGACCTCGGCCTCGAGAACGGCCTCATCCCTTTGATTGAGCACCTGTAAACTGGCCGTGATAATCCCCCTGTCCGGCTTTTTAGTTTCCTTCTTGTTTACGATCCTGAATACCGCCCGAATCGTGTCGCCGAACCTGACAGCCTTGAGAAACCGTTCTCTCATCTCGAGGAGTGCGATGGTCGTCCCTTCCGTTATGCCAGTCTGATTGACCATGCCGGAAGCCATCGCCGAGATGAGAATGCCGTGGGCCACCCGGCCGCCGAGCGGACTCTTGCTCGCGTATTCCTCATGTGTGTGCTCGGGATGATAATCTCCGGAGATGCCGGCGAAATTGACCACGTCGGCCTCTGTGACTGTTCTACCCATGGTGATGACCTCATCGCCAACATTGAGATCATCGAAGGTCTTGCCACGTCCTCTCATTCGCATCGCCACCTCTTTGGCGTTGATGCCCAATGCTATCACACGCGTTCCCCTCTGTCAAACCTGGGAAATGCGAGGAAGATCTTAAGATTTCAGAGACAGAGAGTTTTTTACAAATTTTGTTGACAGAGCAAAAATAGCTGAAGTACAGTATACAATCTTGAAAAAATTTACCGTTGAAGATAATGGCACCCTGAGAAAGAAGGTGCTCGACCACCTCCGCGAAAAGATTTTGAACGGAGAGATAGAGGCGGATGAACGTCTTATCGAAACCACACTTGCCAGGGAGATAGGCATATCAAGAACACCCGTCAGGGAAGCGCTCCACAACCTTGAACGGGAGAGGCTTATCAAGGCGATTCCCAGGGTGGGATATGTGGTTGCCCGCATGAAGGAACGCGAGATGGAGGAGATCTGTAAGATACGTATGGCCATCGAGGGATTGGCGCTTAGGTGGGCCATCGAAAGGTCGCAGAAGAAACTTGCGGAAGAGTTAAAAAAGAACGTACTGAAACAGGAGAAGGAAATCTTAAAAGAGAACCTTCGGGCTTATGCGGAACTGGACGGCCAGTTTCATGAGGCCAGTGCCAGGCTGAGCGGGAGCGATCGTCTGCTTGAGATGGCGCCCATGTTGAGATGGCACATGTTAAGATTCAGACGACAGAGTATCTATATGATAAACAACGCGGTGAGATCCATGAAAGGTCATAAACGCATCCTTCAGGCGATCGAAAGGTCCGATCCGGAAGCCGCTGTAGCCGCTCTGGAGCGGCATTTGCAGGAAGCCCAGGAAGATTTGCTCAGCTATGATCCGGACAAGGCGGTACACCTTTGTGCGTGAAGAACAGGAGGTTTGGCATTAAGCGGAGTTATACTGTGCGTGGTTTCAATGAATGATAGGGGCAAGCAGTAGTATCAAAAAAATCAAGGAGGTAGCATATGAAAAGGTATTTTCTGCTGTCATTATGTCTTATCGGTTTCCTTGGCCTTTTTTTCGTCTGTCCGGCCTCCCATGCGGCAGGCAAGACTATCAAAGTAGGCATCGTAGATAGTTATTCCGGGCCGGCTGCCATCTTCGGGATCGACATGCGCGACGGATTCAGGCTGGGTGTGAATGAGATTAATGCAAAAGGGGGAGTCCTCGGTAAAAAGATTGAGATTGTAACGAGGGATGAGAAATTTCAGCCCGATGTGGCGCTTGCTATGGCCAAGGAACTCGTGATGAAGGAGAACGTTGACCTTCTGATGGGAACCATCAGTAGCGCGTCCGCCCTTGCCATATCGGATTTCGCCAAGAGAGAAAAACTTCCCTTCCTCGTCACCTATGCGAAGAGTGAGAAGATCACCGGTGAGAAGGGCCACCGCTATGTATTTGCCTTTTCAGAGAATACGGCCATGGCCGGCAGAGCTGCAGGGGCGGTGTTGGCCAAAAAGCCTTACACCAAATACTGGATAGCCGGCGACGATATGGAGTACGGCCATGCCATCTGCGAATCAACCTGGAACACGGTAAAAAAGCTTAACCCGAAAGCACAGCTTCTCGGTGAAACATGGTGGAAAGTCGGCGAGACAGATTTTGTTCCTTACATCACCCAGATTATGGCTGCCAAGCCGGACTACATTATCATGGGTAACAGCGGAGCCAGCGTTATCGGTTTTCAGAAAGCGGCTAAAGCCACCGGGCTCATCGACAAGGTACCCATCTATCAGCACACAGCCATTGAATTTGCGGTTCTTACCTCACTGGGTCTTGAAGGACCTGAGAACGTAGCGGGAACGGCAAGCTATATGTTCTATTACCCGCAGACCCCTGAAAATAAAGCCTTTGTGGCCAAATATCAGAAGCAGTATAACAGGGTGCCTACTATGCCGTCCTTCTACGGGTACACTGCAGCCCAGTTCATTTCAAAGGCATACGAGAAAGCAGGCGCCATAGATAAGGAAAAGTTTATCAACGCCCTGGAAGGCATGACCCTGGATACAAGCGCCATCGGAAAGCTCCAGATGAGAAAGTGTGATCACCAGCTCATGCTTCCCGTGTACTACGGAATGACCAAGAAAGTGCCCGAGTATAAAGATTTTCTCATCGGTACTGACATTATGACCGTGCCGCCGGGACAGGGGTATCCGTCCTGTGAAGAGATCGAGCAGTTGAGGGCGAAAGCCAAGTAGAAGCACCACAAGGAGGGAAGGGCCTTGGATTTTATTTATTCGTTTATCCCGGCAAGCGTGCTGACCCAGATTATGGTGGGGCTCAGTCGTACGGTTATTCTCTTCATCGTCTCTTCGGGTTTAAGCCTCATACTGGGCGTGCTCCGTATACCGAACGTATTCCACGGATCCCTTTACATGATCGGGGCCTTTATGGCTTACACGATCACAAATGTCGTGGGTGGCGGATACACGGGCTTTATAGCGGCTCTTATCGGCGCCCCCCTGGGGGTCGCCTTGCTGAGCCTTGCCGTAGAACGAGGCCTCTTCCAGTTTCTCTACGAGAGAGAGCACCTCATGCTCATTCTGTTTACCTTTTCTGTCTCCTTGGTTTTTGGGGATCTAGTAAAAATGGTCTGGGGCGCCGACTTCAAAACGGTGCCGGTGCCCCAGGCATTGAAGGGGTTCGTCTCCGTGTTCGGAGGACTGCCCTTTCCTCTATATAATGTCTTTCTTCTTGTCGTAGGCCCTATTGTGGCGGTCGGGATCTGGTTTCTTGTCAACAAGACCAAGGTTGGCAAGATATCGCAGGCAGCCGCCGTTGACAGGGAGATGGTCGGAGCGGTTGGAATAAACGTGAGTTGGGTATTCGCTGCGGTCTTTGTGATCGGATGTTTTTTGGCGGGCTTGGGCGGCGCGCTGATTGCCCCGACCGTCGGCGTTACCCTTGGCATGGATTCTACCCTCATCATGGAGGGGTTTCTCATCGTTATTATCGGTGGATTGGGCAATATCTGGGGGGCACTCATGGGTGCGCTGATCTTCGGCCTGACCCAATCCCTGGGTATCCTCATATGGCCGCAATTCGGTATCGTTTTTCCCTATATCGCCGTGGTGGTGGTATTGCTGATTAGACCGACGGGTCTTCTCAAATCAACGTGGTAGCGGAGGAGCAGGTTATGGGACAGGCCATTCGAGAAGGCAAAGGTCGCATGTTGGGATATGCGGGGATCATCATTCTTTTGCTTTTGCCCCTTGGGCTCCCCCGGTTCCTGGTCTATACGGTTTCGCTTATTATGCTCTTCGGCCTTCTTGCCACGAGCAATAATTTTGCCCTGGGTTTTGGCGGTATCTATCAGCTTCACCACTGTGTCTTCTATGGCATAGGGGCCTATGGCGCGGCCGTTGTGCTCACCAAGACGGGCATATCGCCATGGATCGGCTTTGTAGCAGGGCCGGTGGTAGCAGCCATCTTGAGCCTCGTTATGGGGCTAATCTGTGTTCGTCTTTCCAAACTTTACTTCGGTATGCTCCAGATTGCTTTAGGCTCCCTTGCATGGGCCGTCATATACCGATGGCGCTCGTTCACGGGGGGTGAAGACGGGATTCACGGCATACCTGTGCCGGACCTCATCAGCTCCTCCACAGGGGCGTACTACTTCACTTTTCTCGTGGTCGCCGCTTCTATGTTCGTCATCTACAAGATCTTAAAGGCCCCCTTCGGGATTGCGCTGCAGGGTATCAGGGATAATCCGGTGAGGAGCGAAATGATAGGGGTCAATGTGAGGCGCCACCAGCTTGCCGCACTCATTATATGCGGCTTTTTTGCCGGCGTTGCAGGCGTTCTCTTCGTTGTCGTTGACAGCTCGGTATTCCCCGGCATGATGTTCTGGGCGCTTTCCATGGAAGTCGTGATCATGTGCCTGCTTGGCGGATGGCTCACGTTCATGGGGCCGATGGTGGGTGCGGCGCTTATCATATCGATCAGAACTTTTGTCAGTTCCTATACCGAATATTGGTCGCTCATCTTGGGCATTATTCTCATGGCCGTGATCTTTTTTCTTCCCAGCGGCATCCTCGGTTATGTCATGGGAAAGTTCGCGGGAAAACTCGATAAACAACCGGCAAAGAGGTGAGCGCGTGCTACAAATAAACTCGTTATCCAAATCGTTCGGGGGGTTCAGAGCTGTTAACGCGGCCAACCTTGATGTGAAGAAGGGAGAAATCGTGGCCGTCATCGGTCCGAATGGCGCGGGCAAGACCACACTTTTTAACCTTATTACCGGCATACTAAAACCGGACTCCGGGAGCGTGCTCTTCAAAAACGAAGAGATAACAGGACTTCCACCGTATATCATCTGTAGAAAGGGAATGACCCGTTCGTTTCAGGTGGTGAATGTATTTCAAAAGCTCTCCGTTTTTGAAAACGTCCAGGTTTCGGTATTGTCGAGGGAGGGCAAGACCTGGAATCTTTTTACACCTTCAAAAAAACTCGTTATAGATGAGACCGACCGTATCCTGGAGAGTGTAGGCCTCGCGGGCAAACGGGCTGACGTGAGCGGGGCGCTCTCTCATGGCGATCGCAAGGTGCTTGAAATCGCGATGGCCCTTGGGGGCAATCCCGAATTCCTGATTCTCGATGAGCCGACCGCCGGTATGGCCCCGGAAGAGACGGTACGCTGCATAGAGCTTATCAAACGCCTTTCGGAAAACATGGGTCTCACGATTCTTTTCTGTGAACATGATATGGAGCTTGTATTTTCTATTTCGAACAGAATAATGGTTATGGTTCGGGGGACCACTATTATTCAGGGGTCCTGCGAGGAAGTCAGGTGTAATCAGGCGGTACAGGACGCGTATCTTGGCGGGAGTGACGTATGCTTAATGTAAAAGGAATCCACACGTATTACGGCCTGAGTCATATATTATTTGACATATCACTTACGGTTTCCAAAGGTGAAATCGTAGGCCTGTTGGGTAGAAACGGGGCGGGCAAGAGTACGACTATGAGAAGCATCATGGGACTTACCCCTCCCAAAAAGGGCGCCATTACCTTTAACGAGCGGGAGATAACGGGAAGCAAGCCGTACCTCCTCGTGCGGGAAGGTATAGGGTACGTGCCTGACGATCGCAGGGTTTTTGCCGGTCTCAGCGTGGATGACAATCTGGAAATTGCCTTTAAGAGAAACGATGATTGGAATAAAGAACGGATCTACGACCTATTTCCGGCACTCGCCCATATGCAAACGAGAAGAGCGGGAAACTTGAGCGGAGGAGAACAACAGATGCTCACCATCGCCCGGGCGCTCATGACAAGTCCGGAGCTTCTCTTACTCGACGAACCCACGGAAGGCCTGGCGCCCCTTATCGTGAGAGACCTTGAGCAGCAAATCCTGAAACTGAAGGACCAGGGCATAAGCATTCTCCTGTCGGAGCAAAATGTGCGGTCAGCCCTGAAGCTGATCGACAGGGTCTATGTTATCGACGAGGGTGCTATCAGGTTTGAGGGGACCGTGAGCGAGCTCAACGCCAACGAAGAAGTGAAGAAGAAATACCTGATGGTTTAGACCTTAAACCCTTTCACCATATCTTTCAAATTCACCGACAGGATGGACAATTCGCTCGACGCTTTTGCGATCTGCCCCGAGCTGCCCGATGTCTCCGTGGATAGCGATGAAATCATCTCTATATCCTTGTTGATCTCTTCCGAGGTGGACGCCATTTCTTCGGTCGCTGAAGCTATCTGCTGCACCATGACGTGTAACGTGTTCACGCTACTCACGATGTTTCTGAGAACGTCTCCGGCTTGAGCGGACAAGTCCACACCGGATTTCACTTCCCTTGTTATGTTTTCCATGGACAGGACGACCTGATGAACCTCGCCCTGTATGGATTTTACCATTCCGCCTATTTCAGAGGTGGAATTGCCGGTCCTTTCGGCAAGCTTCTTCACTTCATCAGCGACCACGGCAAATCCCCGACCCGCGTCACCGGCGCGTGCCGCTTCGATAGCGGCGTTCAGCGCCAGAAGGTTTGTCTGATCGGCAATTTCATTGATCACGTTGACTATTTGACCTATCTGATTGGAGCGGTCACCGAGCGATTTTATTAACTGGGCTGACTGGTCGATGGTGTGTGCTATGGATTTTACCTTCTCAACTGACCGGTCTACGACCGCTTCCCCATCCTTTGCGAGTTTGGCCGTATCGGTCGCTGAGGTTTCTATACTCGACGTATTTTTCGCAATATCGAGGACGGTTTGCGACATCTCTTCCGAAGCGGTAGCCACCTGGGAAGCCCTCTCCGCTTGTTCTGACGCTCCTTTTAGCATGAGTTCCGAACTTGCATTGAGCTCGTGGCTTGCCGATGCCATATTCTCGGCGGCGCTCTTCACCTGGCCGATGATGACCTGGAGTTTTGTCACCATATCCTTGAGTGCCCCGAGAAGCTGACCCGTTTCATCCCTGCCGATATTCTCTATCGTAGCCGTCAAATCGCCTTCGGCTATCCTGTTCGCCACAAAGACCCCCTGACTCAACGGGTTTGTGATGCTTGCCGTGAGCCACAAGGCAAGAAGGACGCTGAACGCGAGCACAACCACTCCGAACCCCACAAGGGAGATAAAAGCGATTCTGTAAGTTCTCTTTGCCTCTTTGCCCCCAACAGCGCTCTGCTCTTCCTGGTAGTTCGCCAGGTCCTTGCAGGCTGCGCCGAGCATTTCGGATAGTTGGAGACTTGCTGTGACGAGCGTCATCACTTGAAGACTTTGCGAGCCGCCGACTAAGGAGTTGCCCGAGGCAACCGAATCTATCACCCTGTCATTCGTGGACTGGGCTATGCCATAGTTCTCCTTAATCTTGGCAATGAGGTCTTTGCCCTTCTTCGTATTTTCCAGTTTTTCAAGTTTTTCCATGGCGCCGTTAAGTGTTGCCCGAGAGGCCTCTATCTTCTGGCGTTGTTCTTTTGTAGTGGCCTCATCGGCGGAAAGAACGGTGGTTACGACGCTCATGTCAATGGAAGTTGTCGTATCCCGTATTTCGTGAGCAAGAAAGATTTTTAAGTTGTTTGTCGCAAGAATTTGTTCGAGCTTATTGTCGATACTTTTTAAGCTCCATACGCCTATAAG
Source organism: Syntrophorhabdaceae bacterium (assembly GCA_035541755.1). Taxonomy (NCBI): domain Bacteria; kingdom Pseudomonadati; phylum Thermodesulfobacteriota; class Syntrophorhabdia; order Syntrophorhabdales; family Syntrophorhabdaceae; species Syntrophorhabdaceae bacterium. Next base: position 39,133 of record DATKMQ010000093.1, on the reverse strand, counting down.
TATCAGTGCCGCCATGCAAACGATTATTAATCCCAAACCCCATGCCAGACGCGCCTTGATGGTGAGCTTTGCTGCATCCATTCTCACGTACCTCCCTGGGAATCAGATCAATATTCAATTTATCAGCCCATTCTAAAACAATTTATCGAAAAATAAAAGTTTTTCTTAAACAGTCTCCCGCCTCATTATGGTTTCAAGACCCCGGCGCTTTTCGTATGGGCACGCTTAAGAGGCCAAATTAGCCGGCACATATGCAACTTGATATTTAATTATCGCCTCCTTATGCCGATAACCTACTTAAGCACGGGCATAATGTGTGTACCGGCTGAACCATGGGGAGTGGCCCGATATGCGCGACTTAAGGCCATCACGCTGGCCGAGAGATACTTGACGCCGCAAACGGAATGAAGACACCTCGTGTTGCGGCCGACATCGAGAAACAGGGCGTAAGGCATAGGCCTTTCCGCCCAATATTCATAGGTAACGGCATAGATGGGTACAGACAAAACCTTTAAAGTGATCAAACCACACTTCGGTTCCAAAGAGGGAGCGCACGAGACCGGAAGACAAGAAAAGACCAAGCGCAAAGTCCTCGAGGAAATAGAGGCCATGCGTCGGCGCCTTGTGGAGCTGGAGCGTATCGCCGGCGAAGAGGCTCTCGCAAAGGCAGACCCCCCGTTTTCCGCTGATGGTGGGCCTCACGAGGAGTGCGCTCAAAAGGAGATTGATAGACGTCTCGAATTGGAAAGTGCGCTTGAAAAAAAGGAGAGGCTGCTCCATCTTATCTTCAACCTGTCAACCAACTTCATGTATCTTCCCTCTGACGAAATTGACGGCGGGATTAAAGACGTTCTCAGTATTGTCGGGCAATTCTCCGATGCGGGGAGGACATACGTCTTTCTGTTTGACGCGAACGGAACAAAGGTGAGCAATACCCACGAGTGGTGCCATCATGGCGTGACACCATACGCGGAGGAGTTGCAGCACCTGCCGACGGACGACTTCCCTTGGTTGTTTGAGAGGATTCGTAACCTTGAGATCGTGCAGGTGCCGGATGTCTCAGAGCTGCCGCCTGAAGCGGAGAAAGAGAAGAAAGAGTGGGAGCGTGAGGGCATCCAGTCGATCATCTGCATACCAATTGTGCATGGGTTTGAATTAATCGGGTTCTTTGGTCTGGACAGCGTTGCCGCCAAGAAGACCTGGCCGGACGATATGATCTTCCTTTTCAGGATGGTGGGTGAGTTCTTCGCAGGCGCTTTTGTCCAGAGGAAGGCCGAGGAGGAATTGCGAGAAAGCGCAACACGGTACAGAACCCTCTTTGAATACGCCAATGATTCCATCTTTCTCATGAAAGATGGAAATTTCTTTGATTGCAATTCCGAAACGCTGCGGTTGTTTAAGTGCGCCCGAGAAGCCATAATAGGCAGTTCCATCTATGAATTCTCTCCGGAGTGCCAGCCGGACGGCAGGGACTCAAAGGAAAAAATCATTGAGAAGACCGACACGGCGCTCGCCGGCAAACCGCAATTTTTTGAATGGAGATTCCGCTCGGGTAACGGGACCCTGTTTGACGCCGACGTGAGCTTGAATAAGATCGAGTTAGGCGTGGAGATCCTGATTCAGGCGATTGTACGCGACGTGACAATCCGCAAGAGATGGGAACAGGCATTGAGAGACAGCGAAGAGAGGTACCGATCTCTGTTTGATGACTCACGGGACGCCATCTACATTACGAGAAAGGACGGATCATTTGTAGATATGAATCAGTCATTTCTCGACCTGTTTGGATACGCGAGGGAGGAGCTCCTAAGGGTCAATGCGAAAGACGCCTACTTATCACCCGAAGACCTGGAAGCCTTCAAAAAGGTGATGAAAGAAAAGGGTTTCACAAAAGATTATGAGGTGAAACTGAAGAAGCGTGGCGGAGAAGTCATGGATTGCCTCGTTACCGTCATGACAAAGCAGAACGAGAACAGGCAGACGATCGGATATCAGGGCATTATCCGGGATATTACGGCCACGAAGAAAGCCGAAGAGACCATACGACACATGGCATATCACGACGCGTTGACAGGACTTCCCAACAGGGTGCTCTTCGACGACCGTCTGGCTATGGCCACGGCAAATGCTCAGCGGCACGGAAAGGCGATAGCCGTCATGATGCTCGATCTCGACAAATTCAAACAGGTGAACGACGTACTGGGACATAAGGTAGGTGACCTCCTGTTGAAAGCGGTAGCGGGACGGCTGACCAGGACATTGAGAAAGAGTGACACTGTGGCGAGAATGGGCGGGGACGAGTTTGTCGTGATACTGCCCGAGATGGCACGAGAATACGATGCGGGTATCGTTGCCCAAAAGATCATCGAAGTATTTCAGCAGCCTTTTAAGCTGGACTCTCAAGAGCTCTCCGTCACGACGAGCGTCGGTGTGGCCATATTTCCCCAGGACGGAAAGGACCCCGAGGCACTGGTCAAGCACGCCGACATTGCCATGTATTATTCCAAGGGCATAGGCAGAAACAAATATAGTTTCTACAGTGATGAGATGACGGACAGCGTAAAGAAAGCCTGAACGAAAGCGCGGAAAGCCCGCCCTCGCGTCACCGGTTAAGCCTGGTTCCAATTCGTTGACACCTTGTTAGCGGCCTGATATATTTACCAATAAATATGTTCTTAGCGATTCGCGAGGTAAGCCTGCCGGTTTCTTTTGAACCTTGTTGGTACAGGACGCCTGCCCGAGACTCATTGATAGCAGGTGAACTTCCAGTCGCGTACACCTAAAGTAACCATGTACGAGAAACGATACTATCGGGCATTGATGAGACCCAAGGATCTCATCTGCTATGAAGTGCGGCACAAAGAAACAGACCTGTTCTGCTGCACGAGAACGGATTTGAGCGCCCACATAAAGGAAAGAGTATTCTTTTACCGGCATCAGCTTGAGGAATATATCCGCATAAAACCGGCATTTCGTGATAGCTTATCGCCCCTGTCCGGTGATCCGATGGCGCCCCGCATTGTAGGGCAAATGCTTGAAGCCTCATCTGCGCTCGGTGTGGGCCCTATGGCAACGGTGGCTGGGGCTGTGGCCGAGTTTGTCGGCAGTGATATCGCCTTCCTTTCCGACGCGTTTATCATCGAAAACGGGGGCGATATCAGCATGAAAACCGACGTGGAAAGGATCATCCAGGTCTACGCCAAAAAGTCTCCTTTTAGTGAAAAGCTCGGCATCAGGCTCAAGGCGAGAAGTTCGACTTACGGGATTTGCACGTCTTCTGCAACGGTCGGCCCATCATTGAGCCTGGGCAACGCAGACGCGGTCTGTATTGTGGCGGACTCGGCACTCTTCGCAGACGGGCTTGCAACTTGCCTGGGTAATGGTGTAAAAAAGAAGGATGATATAGCCGCCGCCATAGAAAAGGGACAAAAGTTCCCCGGGGTCATCGGCATACTCATTATTCTCGGAGAACACCTGGGCGTATGGGGAGATATTGATATAGTCAGACTGCAAGGGCCGAAAGCCACAAGTAAGTGGCGTGAGGGAAAGAGGTCGTCATGAAAAAAAGGATTATCTTACGTTTCAAGAGAAGGACTATCGACAAACCCATTGTGTATAAACTGGTGAAAGACTATAACCTGGTGTTTAACATCCTCAGGGCCACCATCTCGCCCAGGGCCGAGTCCATGATGGTCATGGAGATAGAAGGCACTGAACAGAACTACAAGCAAGGCATCAAGTACCTGCAAGACCTGAGTATCGATATAGAACCCATAGAACAGGACATACGCAGAGACGAGAAAAGATGTGTCCACTGCGGTGTCTGCACCGGTGTTTGTGCTCCCCTTGCCCTTCACATTGCCGACAGAGAGAGCATGAAAGTGGAATTCGACTACAAGAAATGTGTAGCCTGTGAGCTCTGCGTGAAGGTCTGTCCGGTAAAGGCCATGAGCGTGTTCTTCGACCAGAACGGCCTGTGATAGGCCTGACGATTCTCCTTATCAGGCGTTCACATCGCCATTGATCAGGGAAAGCAACCCAGCTGACAGCCTCTCACCTTTATCTTGAGCTCGTTTAAAAGAGCGCCCACTTCCCTGGAAGATATACCTTCCTCTTCCGCGATTTTGAGCGCCTGTTTGCATGCTATTCTTCCTTCCTTTGCGCGGGCCTTGAGTTTTTTCGTGAGCGCCTCTTTATCCATAGCGTCCCTCCTTGTATTCTTATCTTATCATTACGAGCAGCATCTTGAAGGGGGTGAGCGCTTTGAGCGCGTGCGGCCTACCGGCAGGCAAAATGATCATTTGCCCGCTTTTGACTACGTAAGGATGGCTGTCAATAAAGACCTCTGCCTCTCCTTCAATGAGATAAACCGCCGCATCAAAAGGGGCCGTGTGTTCGCTTAGACCCTCACCCTTGTCGAAGGCGAAAACCGTCATGGTCCCCGAAGATTTATGGATGATCTCCCTGCTGACCACCGAATGTTCCTGGTATGCGACCAGGTCTCCCAAGGCCTGCACCTGAGCCGTAATAGCTGTATTGTTGTTCTCCGCCATAGTCTCCTCCTTCACATCATATCACCAATTATACCATTTATAAAACAGGCTAGAGACGTTGTCGTTGACTTAAGTCAAATCCAAAATGCCGCAAGGCATGCATGATGAGACGGCGCATGCGAAGTATCCCCTAATATCTTGTGCATTCCTGCCGATAAGAAGTATGATAGTGTGATGTCGGATTTTTTTTAATGCGCCTGTCCCTGTCATGAACCGTCCGGAAGATGATTATTGTCCTGTCGGTGATTGGAAAGAACAGGGGAACAGAAAAGCCCTGCGTCCGTCGAAGGGATGCCCGTATATGGGGAGAGAATCGATATGAGAAAGAGGCGGGTACTATTTTTCTTTGCCTTGTTTGTGCTTGTCTGCGTGTTTCTCTTCCTATCACTCTATTACGAAGCCAGACGTGAAGCCATCGAGAGCCTCAATGCCGAGCAGATGCTCCAGGCTAAACAGGCTGCCCGGGGGGTCGAAGATTTCTTCGCGGACTGGACAAGAGACCTCAGCACATTCTCCGAGATGGATGCTATCAAGAATATCGACAGGACGGGCAGAGGGTACCTGGAAAGCCTTTACAGACACAACACAGGGCTTATCAGGTCTTTCACGAGATTGGATGCAAGAGGCAGGATTATCTACTCGGCGCCGTACGATCGGAGCATAATCGGCAAAGACGTTTCATCGCTCAAGCATGTACGTGAAATCATACAAACTCACCAACCGGTTACGAGCGATGTGTTCATGAGCGCGCGAGGTTATAAGACCATCGCCCTGCATGTGCCCGTATGGAAGGGCGGGACCTTCCAGGGGACGCTGGCTGCGACATTTAATTTTGAAGCGCTCGCAAAGAAATACTTAGAAGTTATAAAGACCGGCAGGGCAGGATACGCCTGGGTAATAAGTCGGGATGGTACAGAACTGTTCTGTCCCATCCCCGGCCACGTGGAAAATTCGGTATTTCAGAATGCCAAAGATTGCCCCTCAATCCTTGCCATGGCCGACAATATGCTCGAAAAACGCCAGGGTGCGGCGGTCTACACCTGTGATAACGTTGGCGGGCAAAAAACAGATGCTGTAAGAATGCATGCCGTATTCATGCCTGTCAGTATAGGTCGCACATTCTGGTCGATTGTGGTTACCTCGCCCGAGACCGAGGTCCTCTCATCCCTTGCGGGTTTCAGGAACAGACTCATTTTGGTCGGCGGCATTTTCCTGCTGGGCTGCATCCTGATTTCGTATTACGGCGTGAAAGCGTGGTTTGTAGTGCGGGAAGAAGAAAAACGGCGGCATACCGAAGAAACGCTCCGAGAAAGCGAGGAGAAATTCAGACTTCTTTTTGAAAAATCGGCTGATCCGATATTGTTACTGCACGAGGGCAGGTTCATCGACTATAATGAAGCGGCTGTGAGGTTTCTTGGGTCTTCAGATAAGGAGCATCTTATCGGATTGACCCCCGCTCACCTCTCTCCGGAAAGGCAGCCCGACGGCCGTCTATCAACCGACAAAGCGCAGGAGATGATCGCAACTGCCTTGAAATCGGGCGCCCATCGTTTCGAGTGGGTACACCGCGCTCCAAACGGCCAACAATCCTGGGCGGAAGTTTCCCTGACGGCGGTCCCCGTTCAAGGAAAGAATATCCCTTACACGGTGTGGCGTGACATCGGCGAGCGCAAGCGCGCAGAAGAAGCTCTGCGCGAAAGTGAGAAACGCTTCCGTTCGCTTGTGGAGACAACGAGCGACGGGTGTGGGAGGTGGACGAGAACGGCGTATACACATACTCCAGCCCAAAGGTGAAAGACATTCTTGGATACGAGCCCGAAGAGGTGATCAGTAAAACGCCTTCTGATTTTATGGAACGCGACGAGGCAAGACGTATAGCCGCTATTTTCAACAATGCTGTCAAGTTCCGCAATGCTTTTGCAGGGTTGGAAAATACTAATATTTCCAAAGACGGGAAAAAGGTGGTGCTTGAGACGGGCGGCGTGCCCATTTTCGATAGTTCTGGAAGGTTTTCAGGCTACAGGGGCATCCACCGTGACATCTCAGAGCGGAAACACCTCGAATCCCAACTTCGTCAGTCGCAAAAAATGGAGGCTATTGGCACCCTCGCAGGAGGCATCGCCCATGATTTCAACAACATACTCACGAGTCTGATAGGATATGCAACCCTTGCTCAAATGAAGATAGGTGAAGATAGTCCGCTTAAGGCATACGTGGAACAGATCCTCGCCGCTTCCCGGAAGGCTGCCGATCTCACCCAGAGTCTCCTAACATTCAGCAGACAGCAACCCATAACTCCCCGACCTATTGATATCAACGGTACCATACGTACAACGGAAAAATTACTGAGAAGACTCCTGACCGAGGATATCGAGTTGCGCACGTCTCTCACGGACGATAATGCGGTGGTCCTGGCCGATAAATCCCAGATGGATCAGATTTTCTTTAATCTCGTAACCAATGCCAGGGACGCCATGCCCCAGGGTGGAACGCTCGTCATAGAGACGGAGGTTATCTACATGGACGAGGATTTCATCCGGACTCACGGGTTCGGTGAGCCGGGTAGCTTCGTATCGATCATAGTCTCAGACACGGGCACGGGTATAGACCGAAAAACCAAAGAACACATCTTCGATCCCTTTTTTACCACCAAAGAGGTAGGTAAAGGTACGGGCCTTGGTCTCGCTACGGTCTACGGCATTGTAAAGCAGCACAGCGGATATATTACGGTGCACAGCGAACCGGATGAGGGCACAACCTTCCGCATCTATCTCCCCAAAGCGATGTTAAGGCCGAACGAGGGTGAGGATTCGGCGCTCCCCGTTATTATGCAGGGAAACGAGACAATCCTTATCGCTGAGGACGACGAGGAGGTGAGGCACTTCATTGAGCAGGTGCTTCGCGAGTATGGCTACGGGACCATCGAGGCAAGGGATGGAGAGGATGCCATAGACAAATTCAAACAACACCGGAATATCGATCTCATTATCATCGATTCGGTGATGCCGAAAAAGAACGGACGGGAGGTCTACGAACAGATGCATGAGACGAACCCCCACGTCAAAGTCCTTTTCACCAGCGGATACACTAAGGATGTGGTCCTTGACAAGGGGATCGTCGATGGTGAATTTGATTTTATCGCCAAGCCCCTGAAAGTCGATGAGGTTCTTGCAAAAATCCGCACCATGCTCGACCGCTAAGCCAGGCCCGCGAAGCTTAGGCCTCGTGATCCAACCCCACCTCCTTTCATTGTTCCTCGTCTTAACCGCGCCCTGTCTTGCATAACGGAACCTTGAGAAGCCGTTTCAAATGAGGTCATGCCTTACGAGCGCATGGTGTGAGGAGCGCCTCTTTACCTTACGGGACCGGCTTATGAGATTAGGGCTCAATAGGCCGTATCTCTGAATCCCATGAGCCGTCTCTTCACTCTTCTCGAACAGTGGGCACCGCTTAACTCGCCCGAAACAATACATATGTTCACGATGGAGAATACGTATATAGGCTAAAATTCATAATATTATTTGAGTATAGCAGAGCATTTGTTCATTATTATGAATTATTGTCTTGACTGTCGTCTGCCTGCGTGTTATATTTACGTATCGTCAGTTTGCAATGAGGGTACAGATTTCAGTTATGAGCTCTGTGATGTAGAAAGCAACGGAACGATAAACAGCACAAAGGGAGGTATGTACAATGGCAGAGTCGATTTTAAACGGTAAAAGGATCCTAATAGTTGATGATGAACCGGACATTCTCGCGGTGGTCGAGGAAGGGATTTTGCTATCCTGTCCTAATTGCACCATCGACAAAGCCGCCAATTACGAGAAGGGAGCTCAACTTCTTGACGCAAACAGCTACGATGTCGTCATACTCGACATTATGGGTGTCAGGGGGTTTGATCTTCTCGAGATTGCCGTCAAACGCAAATTCAGGGTCGCCATGCTCACAGGTCATGCCTTAAATCCTGAAGCCCTTGCCAAATCTCACGATATGGGCGCCATGGCCTATATCCCAAAAGATAAGATTGGCGAATTAGTTCCTTTCCTCGAAGACGTTTTGACGAATGACTACAAGACCGGCTGGAAGCGTCTTATGGACAAATTGGAAGCATACTTGAATGCGCGTTGGGAAAAAGACTGGAAAACCAAAACAAATATCGCATACTGGTATTAACAGGCCTTAATGTGCCGGGCTTGTGGGGTATCCCTCCATAAGCCCGCGTCTTCAGGCGTCTGTCTTGCGCCCCTAATTCATTACGCCGCATCTGCCTGCGGGAATGTCACGGTAAAGGTTGTCCCCCCGGAATCCTTACAGTCATTGGCACTCCTGCAGTAGCTGCACAGGGTAATGTCGCCCGGACAGATATCTCTATCGGTAGGTATGTATATACACCTTTTGCTTTCAAACGAGATATTGAAGTGGTAGCGCTCTGCATAATGCCTGATTCGAAGAAGCTCCAGCCCCTTTCCGCCCGCCCCGAATGCGAAAGGCTTCTTGGTTGAGTAGAGGTCGGTTTCTTCCGTATGAAAGAGACCATCGAGAAGCGAGCCTTGATTTTCCTCGGTGATACCTATGCCCCGGTCTGCCACCTTGAGGAAGATTCCGCTCTCATCCCGCCCCACCGTCACTTCAATGGACCCTCGGTCGGGGGTATTCTCTATGGCATTCTTGATGAGGCACCAGGCGACGGAGCCGAGAATCGAGGGGTCCACATGAACAAAAAATCCCTTGTGTCCGTGTATACTCAACTGGAGATGGCGATTAAGCGAGGCCTCACTCATCTTTTCTAGCACAAGTTCAACTGATGTATAGAGATCTGTCGGCTCCGCCTGCTGGAAACCGGCGCCAAGGTGGCTAACCGTCCATTCCTTGAGTTGCTCCCAGCTCGTCCGTATCGCCTCAGGGACGTGGGACAGGTCCTCTATTTTTTCCAGAAGGCGATCAAGGTCGTTGACGGCCATTCCTACCTCAACCTCCTGCGAGACTCTGAAGATTTCATCGGTTTCCCGGGATATCTCGAGAAGGCGTTCCGTATTTCTTTCCAGGGTATCCAGGGTCTCGGTGAGCGCGGGCGGTGACGCTTCCTGGAATTTTCGGCGCAAGATACCGATCACCCCCTGGATGACCGCGAGGGGCGTTTTGAGTTCGTGGGAAATGTGGTGTACCGCCTTATCCTTTGCCTTGTTCAGCCGCTCCAGTTCCCTATGGGATTTCTTAAGTGATTCTTCGGCGCGTCTTCTTTCGGTCACGTCTCTGAAGTAAATAAGATCAAAGAGTTTTCCACGAAACGTGATGCTCGCCGCCGACACTTCGACATACAGCATATCCCCTTTCTTTGTGATACCCCTGAATTCGTATCTTGATGGAACAGGCTCTGCACGCTGCCGCCTTTCTAGGATGTCGGTTACCATCGCGACGTCCTCAGGATGGATGGTAGGCTTTATCGATTTGCCGATGATCTCCTCGGGGTGGTCAAATCCAAACATTCTCATATACTGTTTGTTTGCGTATTGGCATATATCTGCCTCAAGAATTGAGATACCATCGTTCGAATTCTCGATAGCGATCCTGTATCTCTCTTCGCTTTCCGTGAGGGCTTCTTCGGCGCGCTTGCGTTCTGTTATATCGAGCATTGTGCCTTCATACCGGAGGGCCTTGCCCCTTTCATCACGAAAGACCATGATATTCATAGAGACCCAGTGTATGTTCCCGTTCTTCATCTTCAATCGGGCCTCAAAGCTCTGAACCGAGCCCCGCTCACGAAGAACCTGTATGAGTCTCGCATGGTCCGATGGATCAACAAAGAGGTCTTTGGCAAAAATCGCGTCCTTGATCTCGGCAGGGGAATCATACCCGTGTATGCGGGCGAAGGAAGGGTTGGCGTGCGTCAAGCGCCCCTCACGATCGGTTTGAAATATCCCTTCAATGGCATTACCCACGATATTCTGTAATTTGGCTTCGCTTTGCCTGAGAACGGTGATGAGTTCTTCCAACTTGGCTTGAGATTTTGGCATAGCGCGAACTTCTTCTTTTACGTTCGTCATATGGGTAGCGGACATTTCCTTTTGCCGGTTCTTGCCCACCGGGTAATCCCCGGCTGGCATCTTCCTGTATTATATGACATTTTTCCGCATATATCTTCCCTGATTGCTGATTATTGTATGGTCCATTGAATTACCACTCATCAGGATGGGAAAGCAAATGAGATTTGATTAGCCGTTTTGGTCCGGCCGGCATTTTGCGTGTAAGTCATTCGTCGGAGCGTGAGGCGCAACGTCAATCCCCCCGCTAATCGCGCCGATTTTCGCAGTGTGTCAGTTTGACCTGAAACTGACCCATTGCCCCAATTTTCCTTTTGTTGCCAAATCTGCTATACCAATGCGTTGTGAAGAAATACTTTATCCATACCACGGGTTGCAAGGCAAACCAGTGGGATTCCCTGGTAGCCTCTGATGGGCTAACTCAAGCCGGTTTCACAAAAAGTGACTTGAAGGGGGCCGATCTCATCGTGGTCAATGCCTGCACGTTAACCGGTGGCGCTGAACGCGATATCAGGCGTTTCATCAACCGGGCCCGCAGAGAGAACGGGAGTGCGCTGATCATCCTCGCCGGTTGCCACGGCCAGGTTTACCCTGAGCGGGCTTTCGGCGCCGATCTCGTGCTGGGCCACGAGGAGAAGTTTCGTATTGCCGATCTCTTAGGGAAGGCCGGCCCGATCCGGTCGGATCGCGACCTATTTTCTCTTGAGAGCGCGCGTATTGGTAGCCTGCCTCAAGGCAAGACGCGCTTTTTTTTGAAGATTCAGGACGGCTGCGATAATTTCTGCAGCTACTGCGTGGTGCCTTACGCGCGAGGCAACCCGAGAAGCAGGCCTGCTGACGAGGTTATTAAAATCGCGAAGGCCCTCAAGCAGGGTGGCGTCAACGAGATAGTGCTCACCGGCATTGAAATTTCGGCATACCGTGATCATGAGACAAACATGGACTTAAAGGGGCTCTTGAATGCCCTCATTGAAAGCGAGACCCCTGCGCGGATCAGGATGAGCTCTGTGGACCCCCTGTTCATCGATGATGAGTTTGTCGATATCATGGCGGGATCGGACAAGGTGATGAAGAGCCTCCATATTCCCCTCCAGAGCGGCTCTGATGAAATTCTGAAGCGCATGGGCAGACGTTATACCAGCGCCTTCGTGAAAGACCTCATTAAGAGGCTCACGGCGAAGATGCCTCGTATCGGCATTGGCCTCGACGTGATCGCAGGTTTCCCCGGCGAAGATGAAGACCGATATAGGGAAACCATAACATTTGTTGAGTCCGCCCCAATTTACTATCTCCATGTTTTCCCCTTTTCGGCACGGATCGGCACCAGAGCCTGGGCGATGGACGAGAAAGTCCCGGAGGCGCAAAAAAAACGAAGGGTGGGCCAATTGAGAAGCCTTGACCAGGTGAAAAGACAGGCCTTTTACCGCCTCTTCATCGGGACAGATGTGCAGATCATAGCGGAAGGCAAGGTATATAAAGGGAAATATATGCGGGGATACACGGATAATTATCTTCCACTCTATCTCCCTTATGAGAAAAAACTTGAAAATTGTCTTCTTCAGGTTACAATAGAAGGCGTGGAGGACGGCCTGCTTCGGGCTAGGGCAGGCCCCGGCTGATAAGCGAATTTGCTTTTAGGCTCACTGGAAGGCATGGTATGCGATGATGTTTCATGAGGAGGTGTGATTGTTTATTGTTGGGAATCTTTTTTCTGCGATTGCAAGCATCCTGGATACGCTCCTCGACATTTACCTCCTGGTGATCGTTGTGCGCGTTTTGCTCTCATGGGTTCGACCCGACCCTTATAACCCCATTGTGAGGACGCTCAACAGGCTTGTCGACCCGGTAACCTATCGGATTTCAAGGATAATTCCCACACGGGTCGGCATGGTGGATATCGCTCCCTTCATCCTTATGCTCTGCATCATTTTCTTCCAGAGGTTTCTGGTGAAGAGCCTCGCGGATATGGCAATAAGGATGCATTGATACCCCTTGTTATTTCCCCATGAAGATCAGCATAAAGGTAATTACGAACGCGCGAAAGAGGGAGATAATCGCGGACGGGCCCGAGCTCAAGGTGAAGCTCACGTCGCTTCCGAGAGACGGCCGGGCCAACGAGGAGCTCATCGAATACCTCGCGGAATGTTTCAACGTAAGAAAATCGGAAATCCAGATCGTCCAGGGTGAAAAAGACAGAAGAAAAGTCATAGCTCTAGCTCTCGATTACGCCACATTTAGCGCAATCTTACGTGAAAAGGTAAAAGTTACAACAGGTTAATTTCCTTGACAATCCAATGTTAAACTCATATATTATCAGACTCGAAAAAAGGCTGCCTTATGATAGTCAAATTGTCTGAAATAGATGATTCTTTGGTGGTAAGGGGCAGCATGGAGGCTTCTCAGTTCATGAGCGTAGAGAATAGCGAGTTTCATGTGGCCTCACCGGTGACCTACGAATTGACGGTGAGGAAGTTCGATAATCTCGTGACACTTGAGGGTCCCATTGTTGTCGAGGCGCTCTTTACCTGCGGGAGATGCCTGGAGGAATTCTCCCAGTCTCTCACGGTAAATATGGATATACGCCTTTCACCGAGAAGTGAGGCGTCAGAGGCGTCGGAGTTTGAGCTCAAAGGCGAAGACATGGATGTATATTACTACGACGGCGACGAGATCGACATCGACCCTTTTGTCTATGACGAAGTGCTCCTCAACATGCCTGTAAGACCCGTTTGCAAGGAAGATTGCCAGGGGCTTTGCGGCGTTTGCGGAAAGAACAGGAACTTAGAAACCTGCAGTTGCAGCGAGAAAACCGATACCCTCCTCGGAGAAAAACTAAAATCATTCCTAAACTAATAAGGAGTAAACAATGGCTGTTCCGAAACGGAAAACCTCAAAAACAAGGCGTGACAAGAGACGCACTCACTACAAGGCAAAACCTGTGAGCGTTGTGCTATGTCCCAACTGCAAAGAACCCAAACCGCCGCACGTTGTCTGTCCCAAGTGCGGCATGTACGATGGGAAGAAGTATCTCGACGTAGAGGAAGAATAAGGGCGTGATACGAATTGCAGTAGACGGAATGGGAGGGGACTTTGCCCCGCGAGCCATTGTGCAGGGGGCTCAGGCCATAGCGAGCCAGGGGATTGCCGAAGTCGTCCTCGTGGGCGACGAAACCCTGATGAAACCCTTCATCCATACTTCAAAAGGCCTACATATCGTCCACACGCCGGTCTTTGTAGAGATGGATGAATCGCCCTCCACGGTGTTACGAAAGAAGAAAGACTCATCGATCAACAAGGCCTTTGCGCTCCACAAGAACGGCGACGTCCAGGCCGTGGTCTCGGCTGGAAATTCAGGCGCTACCATGGCTTTTGCCACATTTACGCTCGGCAGAATCGCAGGCGTTGATCGACCCGCTATCGCCGTTCTTCACCCCACGATAAAAGAAAGACTGTCGATTCTCATCGACGGCGGGGGCACGGTGGACTGTAAGCCGACCCATTTCGTCCAGTTTGCTCTTATGGGTGAGGCCTTCGCCCGTGTGGTACAGGGGATTCAGGCCCCCAGGGTGGGCGTGCTCAGTAACGGCGAGGAGGAGACAAAGGGCAACGAGCTCACGCGCGAATCCCATGCGTTGCTCAAGAACCTCACCGGCATACACTACATCGGCTACGTGGAAGGCGGCGATATAGCCAACGGAAAAGTCGATGTTATCGTGACGGATGGTTTCGTGGGGAATATAGCGCTCAAAGTGAGCGAAGGCATAGCAGAGCTCTTCCTCAATTTTTTCAAGAAGCATGTGGTAAAGAGTTTGAAATATAGAGTCGGCTATTATCTCTTGAGGGATATCTTTGGGACGCTCAAAAAGATGTCGGATTACGCGGAAACGGGCGGCGCCGCCCTTCTCGGGGTTGACGGTGTCTGCATCATCTGCCACGGAAAATCGAATGAGAGGGCCATGCGTAATGCCATACTGCTCGCGAAGCGGTTTGCTGAAAAGAACGTAAACGAGTCTATCCAGGAGATAATGCTGGGCAACCAATCACTTGATAAGGCAAAGGAGAAATAGGAGATGGATTATTTTCTAACTGAAGATCAGAAAAGCATTCAAAAAATAGCGCGAAGGATTGCCGAAGAGAAGATCGTACCGGTACGGGCGGAGCTTGATGAAACTGGCCAATTCCCCTGGGCGATAATGAAGAATTGTGCAGAGACGGGCCTTTTCGGGGTCAGTATTCCCGAAGCTTACGGCGGCATGGGCGGAGGATCGTTCGAGAACTGTATCGTCGTGGAAGAATTGAGCAAGGCATGCCTCGGCGTTTCGGTGAGCTATGCGGCGTCTCTTCTCGGCGCATATCCCATACTGCTCGGCGCATCCGAGGAGCAGAAAAAGAAGTATCTTTCCCAGATAGCGAGCGGCAAAAAGCTCGCGGCCTTCGGGCTTACTGAGGCAAATGCCGGAAGCGACGCCCAGAGTATCAGAACGGAAGCGAAGAAGGTGGGAGATGAGTATATCCTGAACGGCACCAAACAATGGATAACGAACGGTGGTGAGGCGGAGATCTACACGGTCATCGCCATGACCGACAGGTCAAAGGGTGGAAGAGGGGCCACTGCCTTTATTCTGGAAAAAGGCATGGAAGGTTTTAGCTTCGGCAAAAAGGAGAACAAGCTTGGCATCAGGGCATCCGCGACACGGGAGCTCGTGTTTCAGGATTGCAAAGTTCCGAAGGAAAATGTTATAGGTAGGGAAGGCATGGGGTTTATCCTCACCATGAGGACCTTCGACAGGACCCGGCCCGGCATCGGCGCCCAGGGCGTTGGTGTGGCTCATGGCGCGCTTGAGGCGGCAATACAGTACGCAAAGGAAAGAGAACAATTTGACAGAAAGATCATCAGTTTTCAGGCGGTTCAGCATATGCTCGCCGATATGGCAATACAGGTTGAGGCGGCGCGCGCCCTCGTGTACGCAGTGGCGCGGTACATCGACAGCAACCCCAAGGACTTCTCAAAAGTATCCGCAATGAGTAAGGTTTTCCCCAGTGATGTGGCCATGAAGGTGACTGTTGACGCATTGCAGATTTTTGGTGGATACGGGTATATGAAAGAGTACCCCATAGAAAAGATGATGCGTGACGCCAAGATACTTCAGATTTATGAAGGTACGAACCAGATCCAGAGGAATATTATCGGCCTTGAGCTGATCAAAAGCGCGGCCACTCGGAAGAAATAGCGTTTCAGATTTCACAGACGAGAAATGAAATCGTATAAAAGAGAAACGATTCTTTCTGGTCTGAGATTAGAAGCCAAGAACAAAAGGACATAGATGAAGAAGGTTGGTATTATTTTCCCGGGACAGGGCTCGCAATATGTGGGCATGGGTAAATCGCTTTACGACAGTTTTGATTTTGTGAAGGGATACTATGCCGCCGCAGACGCGGCGCTCGGTTTTTCAATGACCGACCTTTGTTTCAAGGCGCCAGAGGAAGAGCTGAGACAGACCTACAATACACAGCCGTCGCTTTTGCTCGTGTGCTACACGGTCTGGCAGGTGCTAAAAAGAGAAACCGGCATCACCCCGTCTTTCGTTGCCGGTCACAGCCTGGGAGAATATACGGCCCTGCTTGCGAGCGGTTTTTTCACGCTTGAAGACGCGCTTGTCATCACGCGGAAAAGAGGCCTTTTCATGGAAGAGGCCTGTCCCAAGGGCAAGGGGGGCATGGTGGCGCTTATCGGTCCTGATATGACGAAAGTTGAAGTTATCCTGCAAGAGATATCGCACGACGATTACGTGGCTACGCCGGCGAACCTCAATTCCGCCGAGCAGGTGGTGCTGTCGGGGGATGCTCAGGCGTTGAAAGAGGCGGTAGAAAAGCTTAAAGGGGCTTACCGGAAAGCGGTCTTTCTCAATGTGTCGGGACCTTTTCATAGCCCGCTCATGAAAGCCGCGGCAGAAAAGCTCATGATCGAACTTACGCAGATTCCCCGCGCTGATATGACGACGCCGGTCGTTTTCAACGTGGACGCAACACCGGGAAGTGAGAAAGATAGCGTACCGGACAAGTTATACCGGCAGATGTTCTCCCCGGTCTTGTGGGAGGCGTCCGTTAAGAGAATGATAGGCGAAGGCGTAGAACTCTTCGTCGAGGTGGGCCCCCAGAAGGTACTCACAAATCTGGTAAAGAGAATCGCTCCCCAGATTCCCTGTGCGAGCGTGGAATCACTGGCAGATGTTGAAACGGTGAAAGGGTTACTCGTATGATTGACGCGGTCACTATTATAACAGGCGGGGCCCAGGGAATCGGTCGGACGATTGCACAATTTCTCGCGGAAAAAGGAAGTCATATAGCCATATTCGATGTGATAGAAGCGAGCGAGATTGTGACAGAGATCCGTGCCATGGGGAAAAAATGCGAATTCTACCATGTGGATGTGGCCGATGCCGCCATGGTAAAAGGGGCCATTGACCAGACCGCCAAAGATTTCGGGAAAATCGATAACCTCGTAAACAATGCGGGCATCACGCGGGACAACCTGCTTCTCAGAATGAAAGAAGAAGACTGGGATAAAGTGCTTGATATCAACCTCAAAGGCGTGTTTCAGTGCACCAAGGGTGTGGTAAGGTACATGCTGAAAACCGGGGGGGCTATCGTGAATATCTCATCCGTCGTCGGGATCATGGGCAACGCGGGGCAGGCAAATTACGCGGCGAGCAAGGCCGGTATTATCGGTTTTACTAAAAGCGTGGCAAAGGAATACGCCGAGAGAAACATACGGGTAAATGCAGTCGCCCCGGGATTTATACGGACCAAGATGACGGATGCGCTCGACGAGAAAACAAGAGAGGAAATGTTTAACGCGATTCCGCTCAAAAGACTGGGCGAGGCAAAAGATGTCGCTTATGTGGTATACTTTCTTCTTTCAGCATACGGAAATTATATAACAGGGGAGGTGATCAGCGTTAACGGGGGTTTACATATGTAGCAATGTAAAAGTAATTGCAAGTGCAGAGACAGCATTTTTTAATAAAACAGGAGGTGGCTTAATGTCAGCAGTAATGGAAAAAGTAAAAAAGATGATTGTGGATCAACTCGGGGTTAGCGAATCGGAAGTATTTCCGGAAGCAAAGTTTATTGATGACCTTGGGGCAGATTCTCTTGATATCGTGGAACTTATTATGGCGCTCGAAGATGAATACGGCATCGAGATTCCCGATGAAGACGCGGAGAAGATGGCCACTGTCGGGGATGCGATAAAATATATTGAGGACCGTCTTGCCGGTAAATAAACGTATGAGGTGGATGTTTTGAAACGAAGGGTAGTTGTAACAGGTGTCGGGCTTGTCACTCCGCTCGGCGTCGGTATAGATAGTGTATGGCAAAAGGTTGTAAACGGCGAATCGGGTATCGGCCCGATTACCCGTTTCGACGCGGCTGCCCACCAAACAAAATTTGCCGGTGAAGTCAAAGGATTCAACCCCGAAGACTATATGTCTCCCAAAGAGATAAAGAGGATCGATCTGTTCATCCAGTACGCGCTTGCCGCCACAAAGATAGCGGTAGAAGATTCCAGGCTTGATATGGCGGGAGAGCAGGCCGACCGTGTGGGTGTTATCGTGGGCACGGGACTCGGAGGGCTCCCTACACTGGAGAAATATCATAGTATTCTGCTCGAGAGGGGACCGAGCAGGATTTCACCGTTCTTCATCCCCATGCTCATTGCAAACGAAGCGCCGGGCCATATCGCGATCCAGTACGGCATGAAAGGGCCGAACCTGAGTATTGTCACGGCTTGCGCAACGGGCGCCCATTCTATAGGCGATGCGGCACGGGCCATCCAGTATGGTGACGCGGACGTTATGGTGGCGGGCGGCACGGAAGCGAATCTCACACCGCTGACGGTAGGCGGATTCAACGCCATGAAGGCGCTCTCCACAAGAAATGACGCACCCGAGCGGGCATCGCGTCCCTTCGATAAGAACAGGGACGGCTTTGTTGTTGCCGAGGGCGCGGGTGTTGTGATCCTCGAAGAACTCGAACATGCGAAAAGACGGGGTGCAAAGATATATGCGGAACTTGTCGGTTACGGATACAACGGTGACGCCTATCATATTACCGCTCCCTGTCCCGACGGCGAAGGCTTCATACGGTGCATGAATATGGCGCTTAAAGACGGCGGCTTATCGCCTGACGATGTAGACTATATTAACGCTCACGGGACCTCCACAGATCTCAACGACCATACGGAGACCATCGCAATAAAAGCGGTATTCAAGGACAGGGCACACAAAATACCGGTGAGTTCTACGAAGTCCATGGTTGGTCATCTTCTCGGGGCCGCAGGGGCCGTGGAAGCCATTTTCAGCCTGCTCGCCATGCGCGACAATATCTGTCCGCCGACGATCAATTATGAGACCCCTGATCCGGATTGCGACCTGGATTATGTGCCGAACAAGGCGCGCAAACAGCATATCGATTGCGTGCTCTCCAATTCCTTTGGTTTTGGCGGCACCAATGGTGTTTTGATTTTTCGGAGATTTACGCAATGAGGATTGTCATCGGGTCCGACCATGCCGGTTTTGAGCTCAAGGAACAGGTGAAGAAGGTTCTTTTGCAGCGGCAAGAGACCGTGACCGATGTGGGCGCGAGCGGAGAAACCTCCGTGGATTATCCCGATTTCGGATTCAAAGTGGCTGAGTTAGTTTCGCGAAAAGAGGCGGACAAGGGGATTCTCGTCTGTGGGACCGGCATCGGCATGAGTGTGGTTGCCAACAAGGTGAAAGGCGTGAGGGCCGCCCTTGTTTTCGATCTCTATACGGCGATCCAGAGCAGGCGCCATCTCGACGCAAATATTCTCGTGCTTGGCGGCAGGGTGACGGGGAGCGGTCTTGCTGAAGAGATAGTCAAGGCCTGGCTCGATACTCCTTTTGAAGGCGGCAGGCATCAGGCAAGAATTGAAAAGATTGAAGCCTGGGAAAACTCACATATGGGTAAGCCATGAAACTCGAAGGAAACGACAAAAAAGTATTTGAACTTGTAAAGCAGGAGCTCATGAGGGAGGAATACAGCCTCATCCTTATAGCCTCTGAAAATTACGTAGACGCAGATGTTCTGGCAGCCCAGGGCTGCGTTCTCACGAACAAGTACGCCGAAGGGTATCCCTCGAAACGCTATTATAGCGGCTGCAGGTATTTGGACGAAATCGAGAGCATCGCCATGGAGCGGGCGAAGATCCTGTTCGGGGCGGACCACGCGAACGTACAGCCCCACTCGGGCTCATCCGCAAATATGGCCGTGTTCTTTGCCGTGCTCGACAGGGGAGATACGGTCCTCGGCATGGACATCGCCCACGGGGGCCACTTGACCCACGGTGCTGCTCCGAGTTTTTCCGGGAAATGGTACCGGTCCGTTTCGTACCAGGTATCGGCCAAAGATGAGATGCTTGATTACGACGAGATAAGGCGCATCGCGCTCAAGGAAAGACCGAAACTCTTGATCGCAGGGGCGAGCGCCTATTCAAAGATTATCGACTTTGAGAAGTTCCGTGAGATCGCCGATGAGGTCGGGGCGTATCTTCTCGTTGACATGGCCCACATCGCCGGCCTTGTGGCCGCAGGTCTTCATCCAAACCCGGTTCCTCACGCCCATTTTGTAACGACGACAACGCACAAGACGCTCAGAGGACCCCGCGGCGGACTCATCCTCTGTACCAAGGAATTCGCCAAGAAGATCGATTCAGCCATATTCCCGGGGATCCAGGGCGGCCCCCTTATGCACGTGATCGCGGCAAAGGCGGTCGCACTCAAAGAGGCGATGACGAATGAATTCAAAGAATACCAGCGGCAGATCATTAGGAACGCTCAGTACCTGGCAAAATGCATGGAAGGCCGCGGCTACCGGATCGTCTCCGGAGGCACGGATAACCATCTCTTCCTTGTGGATCTCACACCGAAGAACGTGACTGGCAAAGAGGCGCAGGAATCCCTTGAAGAAAGCGGGATCATGATAAACAAGAATCTCATCCCCTTTGACACAAA
This sequence comes from Syntrophorhabdaceae bacterium, assembly GCA_035541755.1. Taxonomy (NCBI): domain Bacteria; kingdom Pseudomonadati; phylum Thermodesulfobacteriota; class Syntrophorhabdia; order Syntrophorhabdales; family Syntrophorhabdaceae; species Syntrophorhabdaceae bacterium. The sequence continues at coordinate 18,505 of DATKMQ010000093.1, read as the reverse complement.
GAGCCCGAATACGACGAGCGGCATACGTATCGGGACCCCGGCGGTTACGACTCGCGGTATGAAGGAAAAAGAGATGGAAACCGTTTGCGAATTTATCGACACGGTCTTAAAGGACATTCATAATATAGAGCTGCGGATGAACACAAAAGACGCGGTAAAGGCATTGTGCAAGAAGTTTCCTTTTTATTCCCGGATCTATGATATATGAAGAATGGCCGGCCTGATTGGGATTCCTACTTCATGGGGATCGCCCGCATTGTTGCTCAAAGATCAACGTGTTTGAGACGAAACGTGGGAGCCCTCATCGTGAAAGGCAAGAGGATCCTTGCAACCGGCTATAACGGAGCGCCGTCAGGGCTTACGCACTGCATGGACCTTTCGTGCCTTCGTGAGCAAATGAAGATTGCCCCCGGGGAGCGACACGAGTTGTGCAGGGGGTTACACGCCGAGCAGAATGCGATCATCCAGGCTGCATTCCACGGGGTGTCAATAAACGGGGCGGACCTCTATTGTACCCACCTGCCCTGTTCAATCTGTATCAAGATGCTCATCAATGCCGGGATCAAAAAGGTCTTCTACGTTGATGGCTATCCCGACGATCTTTCAATGAAGCTCATCGATGAATCAACGATCGTCCTTCAGAAGGTTGTCTTGAACAGTGCTGAAAATGTCACGCCCGCCTCCAGGCTAAAGAAGGCAAAGTCCAAAAGGCCCGGGGTTAAACGGCAACCAAGAGCGAACAAAGGTGTTTGATACGGCATGAAATGTCCCTACTGCGATGATTTGGAGAGCAAGGTCCTCGATTCGAGACTGAGCAAAGAGATGGATACCATCAGGCGCAGGAGAGAGTGCCTAAAGTGCGGCAAGCGGTTCTCAACGGCGGAAAGGATCGAAGAGGGACTTCCGCTCGTTATCAAGAAAGATGACAGGCGGGAAGTCTTTGACCGAACAAAGATTCTGAATGGGTTAAAGAAGGCCTGTGAAAAAAGACCTATCAGTGTGACCGCCCTGGAAAAGATCGTATCGCGGATCGAATACAATCTTCTCGAAAAGGGCGAACGGGAAATCAAGGCTTCTGAAATCGGAGCGATGGTCATGGAGGAGTTGCGCAAGCTTGATGAAGTGGCGTATGTGCGTTTCGCCTCTGTCTACCGGCAATTCAGAGATATCAACGAATTCATGAGCGAATTGAAAGACCTTCTTCTGAAAAAGGAGGAGGAAGAGTGATGAGCGGTGCGGTGGGCCTCATTACGAAGTGTTCAATAAATTCCCACCGGTCATAAGCGCCTTGTAGTAATTGAAGAGGTATCTCACGTGAAAGATGAGCAGTATATGCATATGGCTCTTAAGCTCGCCCGGAAAGGGCTTGGTACCACATCCCCGAACCCCATGGTCGGCGCCGTCCTGGTAAAGGGCGGAAAAGTCATCGGGACGGGATACCACAAGAAATCGGGTGGCCACCATGCTGAGGTGGCGGCTATCCATGATGCCAAAGAAGAGGCAAAGGGTGCGACGCTCTATGTGAATCTTGAACCCTGCGTGCATCAGGGAAAGACACCGCCCTGTACGGACGCTGTCATTCAGGCGGGTATCAAAAAGGTCGTCGTCGGAATGCTTGACCCGAATCCTCAGGTGAACGGAAGAGGCGTGCAGACGCTTCGAAAGGCGGGCATGGAAGTAAAGGTTGGCATGCTTGAGGAAGAGGCGAAGAGACTCAACGAGGCATTCATCGTTTCAATGGAACGCAAGAGACCTTTCTTTACGATGAAGGGGGCCGTTTCCCTTGACGGAAAGCTCGCTACCAAGACGTGCGACTCCAAATGGATTTCCAATGAAGAATCAAGAAAGCACGCCGACAGCCTGCGCTCCGTATCGGACGGGATTATGGTCGGCATCAATACGGTCATCGCTGATAACCCGCTTCTCATTCCAAAGATGACCCGGCCTAAAAAAATCCCCGTGAGGATCGTCCTCGATTCAAAGCTCCGCATACCACTCGCCTGTGACATGGTCAAAACCTCAGAGAAGTACGCAACGTGGATCTTTACCGGCGATGATGCACGCCCCGATAAAGAGGCGAAGCTGAAATCCATGGGCATCGACGTCATCAGGGTGCATAGAGACGAAAATGGAAGGGTATCGCTCGCTCAAATTTGCGACGAATTGTATAAAAGAGGTATTGTCAGTGTCCTCGTTGAGGGGGGCGGAGAGGTGAACAGCTCCCTTCTCAAGGAAGGGCTCATCGACAAGATCGTTCTGTTCTATGCCCCCATTATGATCGGCGGTAAGGCCTCATTCAATCTCGTCGGCGGCAAAGGTATCGATTTTCTCAAGGATGCTTACCGGATAGACATTGTGACGCTCAAGCGCTTTAAAGACGATATCTGTATAGAAGGATATGTTCACAGGAATCATTGAAGATATAGGCGTCATTTCCAATATCCACAGGATGAGCGGCCGGTCCCAACTCACCGTCAAGACGGCCCTTCAGGCGGCAACAATCCGGGAAGGCGATAGCATAGCGGTAGATGGCGTCTGTCTCACGGTCGTAAAGACGGGTAGCGGTATCTTCTCGGCCGACGCTTCCCTTGAGACCCTCACGTTGACGACGCTGAAAGAGAAAAGGGTCGGCGAGCGGGTGAACCTTGAGCGGGCCATGAGCGCGGAGAGCCGTTTCGGCGGTCACCTCGTGACGGGGCATGTGGACGGGACAGGCACGATCCTCGAGCTCGGGGGATCGGGCGATTCGACGCGACTTGTCATCGATCTCGCAAGCGGGCTCGCCCGTTATATCGTGAAAAAGGGCTCTGTGGCCATTGACGGAATAAGCTTGACAGTCAACGAACAACGTGATAATACATTTACAGTTAACATAATTCCGTACACGATTTCTCGAACGACAATAGGCGAAAAGAACCTGCGGGATGTAGTCAATATTGAAACGGATATTATCGGCAAATACGTGGAGAGTTTTCTGATGAAGGACAAAGACAAAGGTATCGATAGGGATTTTCTCTACCGACACGGATTTATACAAGGAGAATAGAAAGATGGCGATTTCGAGTATCGAGGATGTGCTTCACGATATCCGGGAAGGCAAAATGGTCATCATTATCGATGACGAGGACAGAGAAAATGAAGGCGACGTGATGATCGCAGCGGAGAAAGCGACCGCCCAGGTGATTACTTTCATGGCACGCTACGCCTGCGGCCTTATCTGCTTGTCGCTCACCGAAGAGCGGGTCCGGCAACTCGATCTTCCCCTTATGGTGGAAGATAATACCTCGCCATACAATACGGCATTCACCGTCTCCATCGAAGCGAAGCACGGTGTGACTACCGGTATTTCAGCGCCCGACAGGGCACGGACAATAGAGGTGGCCATCGATGAAGGGTCTACAGCAGAAGATATCTCACGGCCGGGCCACATCTTTCCTCTCATGGCGAGAAAGGGAGGGGTTCTTTTTCGCGTGGGCCACACCGAGGCGTCGGTCGATCTTGCACGCCTGGCCGGGCTTAAATCCGCCGGGGTAATCTGCGAGATCATGAACGAAGATGGAACCATGGCGCGACTTCCCGATTTGGAGGTGTTCGCTGAGAAGCATGGCCTCAAGATCGTGACCATCGCAGACCTGATCAAGTACAAGATGAAGAACGAAAAGCTCGTGAGACGGGTGGTGGAAACCAGGATTCCCACGCGTTACGGCGGCGAGTTTACCCTTATCGGATACGAAAACGATGTGGACAAAGAAATGCATATGGCGCTCGTCAAGGGGGATATCACACCCGACGATGAGGTGCTGGTGCGCGTCCATTCAGAGTGTTTTACCGGGGACGTTTTGAGCTCCATGCGGTGCGACTGCGGCGAACAGCTCCACACGGCCATGAAGATGATCGAACGGGAGAAGAAGGGCGTTTTTCTCTACATGAGGCAGGAGGGACGTGGCATAGGGCTTCTCAATAAGCTCAAGGCGTACTGCCTCCAGGACCACGGCCACGATACGGTGGAGGCGAACCTGGCGCTCGGGTTCTCGCCGGACCTTCGTGACTACGGCATCGGCGCGCAGATACTTGCCGATATCGGCCTGAAAAAGATGAGGCTGCTTACGAATAATCCGAAAAAGATAAAAGGTCTTGAAGGATATGGCATTACGGTGACCGAAAGGGTGCCCATCGAAATGGAGCCGACAAAAGATAACGTCGCCTACCTCAGGACCAAACAGGAAAAACTTGGCCATATTCTCAATAATATATAAGGAGCGAATATGATACGAGAGGGCAAGCTCAATGCAAAGGGTTTCAGGTTTGGAATCGTGGTAAGCAGGTTCAACAGCTTCATCACCGACAGACTTCTTGAAGGTGCCCTTGATGCCTTGAAAAGACATGGGGCCGACGAAAAACAGATTGCAGTGTATAAAGTACCAGGCGCCTTCGAGATACCCCTTGTGGCGAAACTTTTGGCCAAGAAAAAAGAGATCGACGCCATCATCTGTCTCGGCACGGTGATTAAAGGCGCCACACCCCATTTCCACTACGTTGCCTCGGAGGTATCCAAGGGCATCGCCCAGGCGTCCCTCGAGGTCGAGAAGCCCATCTCTTTCGGAATCATAACGAGCGACAATATTGAACAGGCTATAGAGCGGGCGGGGACCAAATCGGGCAACAAAGGTTTCGACGCGGCCATCTCTGCCGTGGAAATGGTGAACCTCATAAAGGAAAATAGTTTGTGCGGCGAAGGAAAGCGAGAGAATTAGCACTGAGGATACTCTACCAGATAGAAACGAACAGCCAAGACGCTGAACGTGCACTGGCAAAATATTGCGAATTATTCCCCTACCAGCAGGATGTCATAGACTATTCAAAAAAACTCCTCGCCGGGATAGAGCGGGAAAAAGATCTCATCGACAGCCACATCAAAAGCGCCTGCGACCACTGGAGACTTGACCGGATTACGTATGTGGACATCAACATCCTACGGCTCGGCATATATGAGATGCTTTTCTCCGAGGACGTTCCTCCTAAAGTGGCCATCGATGAAGCGATCGAGATCGGCAAGAAATACGGCAGCGAGGATTCCCGTGAATTCATAAACGGTGTTCTCGACCGGGTTTTGAAAGATTTTTACAAGATGGAAAAAAAGGCCGGCGGTCAAGACGGATAAAAGAACCGGTTGCGATTGTATGGCGCATGTTTCAGGCGCATACGCGAGCTTGACTGACTTAAACGGCCCTGCAAATCAAGTCGGCAAGCGTATGAGGTGTGCCTCAGTATGATTGGCCTTAACGGATAAGCGCGGAGTTCTTTGTGACCCATCTCGTGATCGACGGATATAACTTCATCAACAGAAGAGCCGCGGGCGGCGTGCACGGGGACTCGAGCCTCGAGACGCTCCGTCGCGGATTGCTTGAAAAACTTTCCCGATACAAGAAGGAAAGGGGCGCGCACATCACCGTAGTTTTCGACGCGTACAAGAGCTTTTCCCTGTCGCGACAGAGGGAAAGTTACCGGGGGGTTGATGTCATCTATTCGGGTCAGAATGAGACGGCCGATGATGTGATCATCGGGTGGATAAGGCAGAAGCGCTCGGGCATGGTGGTTGTCACCTCGGATCGTGCAATTATCGACGAGGCGAAGGCGAAAGGCATCCCGTTTCTGACGCCGGTGAAACTTTCCGAGATGATGGCACAGACTGTAGTGTCGCCTGGTCAAGCCAAGGACGAGGACGAATATGAAGCGTCGTATCAGGGAAAGAAAAAAGGAAACCCGCGCAAGCTCCCCAAGAAACTTCGCAAGGTCGTAAAGACCATCGACAAACTATAAGCACGGTGCGATTCACGCGTTAGCTGTATCGCGCCTTGTCTTTTATCTCTTCGTAATATTTTTCGACGCCGATTTCTTTCATGCGGGTATTCATATTAATCCAGCGTTCTCTGAGATGGGTATCGAAGTTTGTCCTGTCGCAGGGAAATTCACCGCACTGAAAACAGAAATCAACACCCTTATCACGGAAGCAGGCAGCCACACCGCAATTGGAATAGAATCCGCAAGCACCCGTACGACAGCTCCGGCAGCCGGCTTGGGCAAAATGCTCAAGCAGCTCCTTGAATTGTGGATAATTATTGAAAACGGGCGAAAAGCCCGAGAAGCGTTCCGCGTACACATCAAAGGAGCCAAGAAGTTCTTTGAGTTTTTCCGCATGTTTCTTGATATCGCCGTCCGCAAATGCCATACACTTGCTGCAGTTGAGGCCACAGGGGGCGAGAAGCTTGAGTACGCCATCGTATTCCATACCGCGCACCTCATAATAGTTTTTCGAGTATCTTCACCGCGCTCTCCACATAGTTAGGACAGGAGGTTTTGAAGAGACCTTTTTGTTGAGCAAAAGAGAACCCTTGAGACGTGCTGATGTCGCAGCCGAGAAGTTCCCGGCACTCGATAGAGCCGTGCTCGCTCACGAAGAGGTCGGCAAACCTTTTTACGAAGCTGTTTGTCGTTTCTTTGGCCTGTTTGTCGTCGCTTCGCGTTTTGCCGTATTTAAGGCTTATGACCATGAAAGAGCCCGTCACGGCCCCGCATGTCTTTGCCATCTTGTCCATGCCGCCCCCGAAGGCGCAGGCAATCTTGAACGCCTGTGCCTCATCGAGCCCGAATTCATGGCAAAACGCGTGGAGCACCGACTGGGCGCAATTAAAGCCGCTGTCGAATGTGAGACGAGCGCGTTCTACTTTATTCATATCATCTATACCCCTTGAGTTAATTTTCTCTGTGGAATACAATCTTTGCATAGATAGGCCGATTATTCAACAGGAATGGTCTGCGGTTGATAAAGGGCATGTTGTGTGGTACAAATTAAACTCCGGGGGTTGTACGGCATGTCAAAAGAACTGTTGAGAAAGATACCCAAGGTCGACGAAATCCTGGCGAACAAGAACTGGGCGATACTTGTGCGAAACCACCCTGAAGAGGTGGCGAAAAACGCCCTACGGGAGTATCTCGATGAACTGAGGGGCGAGATCCGCGACGGAAAGGCACATTTAATACCAAAAACCGACGTGATCATTGAAGAGACGCGAAAGAGGACCGTTATACTCACCACCGCCGGACTCAAGCGCGTGATCAACGGAACCGGGATTATCATCCACACAAACCTCGGGCGCTCTGTTCTCGCAAAGAAGGCCATTGACGCCATTGTAGAGACGGCGTCGCATTACTCGAACCTCGAATATGATACGAGAACCGGCGAGCGTGGTGATCGCTACGAGCACTGCGTTGCAATTCTCAAAAGGCTCTGTGGGGGCGAGGCCGCCCTTGTGGTGAATAACAACGCGGCAGCGGTATTCTTAGTCCTCAATACCCTTGCGGAAGGCAAAGAGGTTCTTATTTCCAGAGGAGAACTCATTGAGATCGGCGGTTCCTTCAGGATACCCGATGTGATGAGGAAAAGCGGCGTGATCCTGAAGGAAGTGGGCACCACGAACAGGACATACATTGCCGATTACGAGCGGGCAATAAACGAAAATACAGGCGTCATCATGAAGGCGCACACGAGTAATTACCGCATCCGCGGCTTTGCGCATGAGGCGAGCTCCGAGGAACTGACGGCTTTAGGAAAGAAATATAACATTCCCGTATTTTATGACGCGGGGAGCGGTTTGCTGCATAACGTGAAAGTGCCTGGCGTTCTCGACGAACCGCTCATCATCCGGGAGGTCGCGAAAGGGTTTGATGTTGTCTCCTTCAGCGGGGATAAACTTTTGGGCGGCACCCAGGCGGGCATTATCGTGGGCGAAAAAACATGTGTTGACAGCATGAAGAAAAACCCCATGACCAGGGCATTCCGGCCCGATAAGTTTACCCTCGCAGGGCTTGAAAGCACCCTTCTCCTTTACCTCGATATGAAGACGGCCAAAGAACAGATACCCACCCTTAAGATGATTGAGGAAGACCCGAGCGTGCTCAAAAGACGGGCGAGACGCCTGGCGGGCGAGCTGAAAAAGAGATGCGACAATATAGACATCTCCGCCGTGGAAGTCCGCTCCGAAGTGGGGGGAGGGAGCTTCCCTGATGTGATCATACCCTCCTCAGGGATATCGCTTAAATTGCGCGCTATGACCGCTGCCGATTTGGAGAGGCGATTGAGAAGCCTGGACGTTCCCATTATCGGAAGGATCGAAAAAGAGACGCTCATCCTCGATATGAGGACCATCCTCAAAGAGGACGAAACCCTGCTCATAAAAGGTATTCAAGCCGTAGCCAGAGATGCCCGATAGCTTCCACATCGTTTCCGACCGGTCAGGCGTGAGGCTCGACGTCTTCCTCTCGGAAAAACTTTCCCTTACCCGGACAAAAGTTAAGGAAATGATCGACCAGGGCCACGTGCGCGTGGGAGGCAGCGTGGTCAAGTCTTCTTTGAAAATCAAGCCGCACATGGAAATAGAAGGCGAAATCCCCGAGGAAGAACCCTTAAGCCTTGCCCCGGAGGCGATCCCGCTCGATATCCTCTACGAAGATGAATATCTGCTCGCCATCGACAAACCGGCGCAGATGCCTGTGCATCCTTCCCTGGGTCATGCGTCGGGAACGCTCGTCAACGCAGTCCTCTCATACCTGGGGTATACCTCGCACGAAAATGGCGAGGGGCCATCCATGAACGTTGTGGGGGCAGGAAGTGTGCGCCAGGGTCAGTTGGGACAAATCGTTTACCAGGGCGGGCCTGGTTCTGCAGTCGGGCACTTAGCGCCCCCCGCTCCCCAAACGGGTCCTATAAATGTTCGTCCCGGCATTGTACACAGGCTGGACAAAGGTACAACCGGTGTGATTCTGGTCGCCAAGGACATGCGAACGCAGGAATTACTTTCGGCTCTTTTTAAAGAACGGGACGTGAAAAAGACGTATCGGGCGATCATCGAGGGACATCCCAAAAGGGAGGAATGGATTGTGCGGGGGAATATAGGGCGCCACCCCGTGGAGCGCAAGAAGATGGCCGTGCTCGCGAGAGGCGGCAGGAGCGCCGAGACCTCCTTCAGGGTGCTTGAGAGACTTGCCGGATGCAGCTACGTCGAGGCATGCCCCAAAACCGGCAGGACCCATCAGATCAGGGTGCATCTCGCGCATGAAGGGCACCCCGTGGTCGGTGATGAGATGTACGGAAAGAAGGCGAAAGCCTGGGCGTCAAGGCCACTGCTCCATGCGTACCGGATTGAGTTCGCCCACCCCGTCACGCACGTATCGGTAAAGGTCGAGGCATCGGTGCCTTACGACATGGAAGAGTTCATGCAAGGGCGAGGTAGGACGTAGAGTGTTTGCACGCAAACAGATAAACGATTGGAGCTATTACTATCTGCCCGAACTTCAGGAACGCGGTGTAACGCACGGGTTTTTCACGCGGCGCTCTCCCGTGCCTAAGCTTTTTTCGGAGCCGGACAATCAATTCCTTAAGCACTTTGGAATGAAAGACGCGGTGATCATGGATCAGGAACATGGCGATGCCGTGCACGTGATAGAGAAGGGCGAAAGGCCGCTAAAGGGCGACGGCCTGATCCTTGTTGAGCGTGGCGTAGCGGGCATTATCAAGACGGCCGATTGTCTTGCCATAATCCTTATAGAACCTGACTACCCCATGGCGGCCATTGTCCACGCGGGATGGCGCGGCACGGCAACAAAGATCGCGGCAAAGGCCGTGGAGAAAATGGCAAAGCTGGGGGCGCACACGGACAGCATCAGCGCTCTTTTCGGTCCTTGCATTCGCTCCTGTTGTTATGAAGTGGGCGAGGAGGTATACGGCACCTACCGGGAGCAGGGCTTCAGCGATGCCGTCTTCAAGAAAAAAGACGGCTCTTGGTACCTTGATCTCGCCCGGGCCAACCGGGAGCTCCTCTTAAGGTTAGGCGTTGACCGTATATACGACACGGGATTCTGTACCTTTTGCGCCGATGACATGTTCGCTTCCTACAGGAGGGGAGAGCGAACTACCCGCCAGATAAACTTTGTTTCTCTCAACGGATAAGGTATAATTAGACGTTAGACCCATCAACGGACGCCATGAAATATAAGAAGGAAATTACTTTTTCAGCGATCACTCTCGTGGTTTTCGGTCTCCTTGTGTTTCTGGAGGTGACGCTCCCGAATTTCGCGAGATTTCTGCCTGTGCGCGAGAACAAGTTCCTCGTGGTGGTCCTCAACATCAACCTTTTGCTCATCCTGTTTCTCTTTTTTCTTATCACCCGCATTTTTCTCAAGTCTTACATCGAAAAGAAGAGGGGCATATGGGGATCGAGCTTGAAAAAGAGGCTTACGTCAACCCTGCTTTTTATCTCTATTGTGCCTTCCTTCACCTTGTTTATTCTGGCCACAGGGTTCTTCTACGTGAATATGGATCGATGGTTCGGTCAGAAGATTGAGGATACCCTGGAGAACGCGCTTACCCTCTCACAGTATCACTACGAGGACATTTTTGATCGCTATGGCAAGATCGCCACGCTGCTCACCAGCGAGATCACGAAAAGGGGACTACTCGACAATGAACGCGCGCTCAAGAATTTCATGGCAAAGAACGAAAAGATATATTTTCTCGAGTACTTCTCGGTCTATGACCTGACCACCAAGGCCATCATAAAAAGTAACCCTGTAGACGGTATTGAGAAACAGCTTTTGGCCAAGGTCAAAACGGTCATGCGCGATCAGGAGGTGAGGGAAATTATCCCCGTGTCCGATGGTGAAATGATTATCATGGGCCGGCAGATTCTCGATGAGGACGGGACCCCTGAAGCCGTCCTCTTTATCGGCGATGCCATGAAGGTCCAGGGCACGGAGAGGATCAAGGAAATCGCTGCTGCGAGCAAGGAATTCAAGGAATCAAGGGTCATCAAGAAGGTTCTGAAATATAGCTTCATCGTGCCGCTCTTTCTTATTACCATGCTCACCATTTTTCTCTCCATATGGGTGGGGATAAAAATGGCAGCCGAGATTACGGTGCCTATCGAGAAGATGAAGGAGGGGGCCGCTATCATCGCGAGGGGCAAGTTTGACATCAACCTCGAGGACAGGGGCAAGGATGAAATCAGCACCCTGGTAAAGGCATTCAACAGCATGGCGAGCGAGCTGCAAATCGCCAAGAACGAGATCGAAGAGCGAAGACGGTACATGGAGGTCATCCTTGACAATGTGGCCACGGGCATCATATCCACGGACAAAACCGGCCACATCGTGCTTTTAAACAGGGCCGCCAAGCATATCCTCGGTGCGGAGAAAGAGAGCTGGCACGGGATCTCCTTGAGGGAGGTCTTCGGCAGCGATTTCAGGATGCTCACCAAGTCCTTTTTGAGAGAGGTGAAGACAACCGGCGAGACGAGCACCACCAAGGAATTGCGCCTGAATATCAAAAAGGATATTACCTACATCAGGGCCTCGCTGACGGCCCTTAAAGATGAGTCAAACAAGATCGAAGGGTTCATCGTCGCCTTTGACGATATTACGCACATCGTGAGGGCTGAGAAGCTTGCCACGTGGAGGGAAGTAGCCCGCAAGCTCACGCACGAGATCAAGAACCCGCTCACACCTATCCTGCTCTCGGCCGAGCGTATACGACGCAAGATCGTCCCGCATTCCGAGGGGGAGGATAAGGAAGCGCTCGACGAGGCAACCTCCGTGATCATACGTTCCGTTGATGACATAAAAGGGATTGTCAACGAGCTTACCAAACTCACCCATATCTCGCAGGCCAAGACCCTGGAAGATCTGAATGCCATTGTGGAAGAGACCGTGGACCTCTACAAGAACCTTTATCAAAACATCGCCTTCCACGTGGAGAGACAGCCCATACCCCATTTCAGAATGGACAGAGACGGCCTCAAAAGAGCCTTGATCAACCTTATCACGAACTCGGTAAAGGCCTTGAACGGGGACCAGGGCGCTATCGGAATCCGCACGAGATACGAAAAGGAAAGGTCAACGGCCATCATCGAATTCACCGACACGGGCAAGGGCATCGCCCCGGAGGACAAAGAGAGGATATTCGACCCCTATTTTACAAAAGACGAGGGGGGTACCGGCCTCGGCCTCGCCATTGTCCACGCAATCATCCTTGAACATCAGGGGAAAATAAACGTGGAGGACAATGTACCGAGGGGGACAAAATTCATCATCGAGTTGCCTGTGATGGAGGCCTGATTCGTCACAGGCCAGACCAGACCTTCTTTTTTAGCCTACCCTGTGTTATAATATTATATATATGAAGGCGATCTGTACGAATAAAAAGGCCTTTCACGAGTACCATATCGAGGAGAAGTTTGAAACGGGTTTGGTCCTCACCGGCACGGAAGTGAAGGCCTTACGGGAAGGAAAGGCGAACCTGAAGGATAGCTACGCCAGGATCAAAGACGGCGAACTCTTTCTCGTGAACGCCAACATCAGCCCCTATTCCTGCGGGAACATTTACAATCACGAGCCCAAGAGGACGAGAAAGCTCCTCATGCACAAGAGGGAGATCGCGAGGTTATCGGGGAAGGTGAAGGAGAAAGGTTATACGATCGTGCCGCTTTCGCTCTATTTTAACAGCCGGAACATGGCAAAGATGGAGATTGCTCTGGCAAAAGGAAAGACGCTCTACGATAAGCGGGAGAGCATCAAGAAGAAAGACGAAAGACGACTCATGGAAAGGGAGTCGAGAATACGATGAAGGGGGCGACTGGCTTCGACAGGGATGTAAGGGTCAAAGAGGCATGCCGGGTTACTGCTTACCCGTACCCAAGCGGAACTAAAAATAACTGCAGACTCTCACGAGTACGCACTAGCCGCTTAATCGCGGCTACGTCATACGGACTTTCCTCCTGCTTCAAGTCCGATATGGCGTCATGCAAGCGGGATAGCCACACCGGATGTCTATACGACGTGGCGAAAACTTATAGGCTGAGGATTCAAGAGAACCCGTTAGTGGGTGCTCTTTCGTCCGAGACGTAAAACGCTAACTAAGCATGTAGGCTCTTTGAAGACTTCTTTTCTGGACGCGGGTTCGATTCCCGCCGCCTCCACCATTTAGCAATACGGCATGATTCACTAGAGTGCGAAACCCGTTAGAAATAACGGGTTTTTTGTTTGCTATTTGTCCGATGGTGTGCTATAAATTTTATTATAATCCGGGGTCATTTGGGGTATAAATCAGGTAAATATACCCCCATACAAAAACAGATACCCCTAAGGAAAAAAGCCTATGGCGTTAAGTGATGCGAAGGTCCGCACCAGCAAGCCATCAAGAAAGCAGAAGAAATTCTTTGACGGCGACGGGCTTTTCCTTTTGGTCACTCCACAGGGCGGAAAATATTTCAGGTTCAAGTATCGTTTCGACGGAAAAGAAAAACTGCTTGCCCTCGGAACGTATCCTCGGGTTTCTCTTCTGGAGGCAAGGGCGCGAAGGGACGAAGCCAGGCGACAACTTGCATGCGGCATTGACCCCGGTGCTGTCCGCAAGGCACAGAAGCAGGCACAGACCGAAGACGTAGAGACCTTTGAAGTGATTGCTCGTGAATGGCATACAAAGTTCACCCTGACATGCACGCCTGGCCACGCGTCAACGATCATGAGCCGCCTGGAACGGGACCTGTTTCCGTGGATGGGTAAGCGTCCCATTGCAGGGATTAAGGCCCCTGAATTACTGGCGGCTCTTCGCCGAGTAGAAAGCAGGGGCGCTTTGGAGTCGGCTCACAGGGTTAAGACTATTGCCGGGCAGGTTTTCCGGTACGCAGTTGTCACTGGAAGGGCAGAGCGCAACCCAGCTGCCGATCTCAAAGGGGCTTTGCCGCAACCGGGAGAAAGACACCACGCGGCAATTACGGACCCGAAAGAGGTTGCCCCTCTTCTCAGGGCCATAGACGGCTACCAGGGACATTTTGTCGTGAAGTGTGCCTTGAGGCTTGCCCCAATGTTCTTTGCGCGTCCCGGGGAACTGCGTCAGGCGGAGTGGGCAGAGATTGACCTTGATGAAGCGGTCTGGAACATCCCGGCGCATAAGATGAAGATGAAGCAGGCCCACATCGTGCCCTTATGCCATCAAGCCATAGAGACACTGACGGAACTACGCGCATTGACCGGCGACGGCAGATATGTATTCCCTTCGGGCAGGTCATTGGCAAGACCGATGTCAAATAACGCCATAAACGCAGCCCTTCGCAGGATGGGATATGATAAGGACACTATGACCGGTCACGGCTTCCGGGCAATGGCCCGAACCATTCTTGATGAAGTGCTGCAAGCCAGGCCCGACTTTATCGAGCATCAGCTTGCCCATGCTGTCAGAGACCCAAACGGACGAGCGTACAACCGCACCGCGCATCTTGAAGAGCGTCGTAGGATGATGCAGGTATGGGCCGACTACCTGGATGGTCTGAAACAAGGCGCAAGCGTATTGCCGATGCACAAGCAGGCACAACAACAATCATGATCATGCATAACAAAGCTTGGGAGACGATCCGGCGACGCGCTCGACCTCGTGGCGGAGCATTAAACGGCACAGAACAGACGTGCCTAGGGGTCTGTCCGATAGGTTTACGAAATCAAACCAGAAACGAGTGTTTTATCGGAAAACAAAAAATATATTGACATCACCCAGTTAGTGTTCTAATATACACTAAATGAGTGCAATAACATCAGATAGGTTTACATGGAAATTCTGGTCCGCCGGAGAAATAGTCAAAAAACTTCACGGAGTAACCACAAGACAGATCCTTGACCTCGCAGAGAAACGTTTCATTACGCCTGCGAGGGAAACGATAGGAGCCGGATCACCGAGACTGTATGACTTTCAGAACATCTTTGAAATCTGTATTTGTTTAGCTCTGCGGGGAAAGATACCCGCCGGAATTGCGACAAAATCACTCGTAACGGAAATACTGGATGCAATCAAACAAAGGACGGGACACGCCCAAAAGGATGACGCAAAGGATAATATTACAGATTACCAAGAGAAAACGTTCGGAGAGGGTCTTAATCCAACATCACACATCATGGCGGGACCCCCGTTTGATCTGCTCCTTATTGCATATGATAATCGTAATAATTATTCATGTCATATAGCTTCCTACGACGAAACATTTAAGAAAGTGCTTCACAAGACCAAGAAATATCGGCCACAAGATTACTGCACTTATACTATCGAAGTATCAGCGCTGTGGACATATTTGAAGACCGTTTTTTGATGCATTTTTTTAGCTTTGGTAATTACATTACATGTTAGGTTATACATGCTATGGAAGATGACAAAAATGAATAGAAAGAAGAAGGTACCCGAGGACGAAATTGTGACGCCCGTAAGGAAGTCAAATTATGCCTTTGCACGTGCGATCCGGTCGTGTGTAAGGAAGACACCCCAGGCAATTCATCGCTGCAGTTTGATCGATGAGGCGACCAAAGGCAAATGAACGGAAGTCCCGAACACGGAAATGGAGAAACTTCTTCCTAAGGAGGATAACGAAAATGCTTGAGTCTCAAGAGGGTTGCAACGAACACCGCTTTTTGCGCCTACCGCAGGTGCTTGAAAGAATACCGGTGTCAAAGAGTACATGGTGGGCTGGTATCAGGAAGGGGATATATCCTAAGCCGGTGAAATTGAGCGTCCGGACGAGCGCATGGAAAGAAAGCGACATCAATACCCTCTGCGCCCGGCTTGAAGGAAAAGCAAACACGTGAAGCTCTGGCATATTTATCGTACCTCTGTGCTCGCTGACGGCTGCGGTTACAGAATGGTAATTGTGGTTGCTGCCAGTCAAAAAAACGCTTATGGAGGGTGAAACTATGGAACCGATTGACGCGATGCTGGCAAAAGAAGAGAAGGAGCGCAAAAAAGGATGGGTGGTGGAACCAAGCAATCCGGGAAGTCCCTGGGGCAATATTGCGGTATCAACAAAACGGTGTAAACCATGAGCCGATACCGAAATGTTAACTGTAAAATCTGGAACGGCGACAAATTCTCATTCTTGAGTGAACGCGCAAAGCTTGTCTTCCTCCATCTTTTAACCACTCCGTTCGGAACTCCGTTCGGGGCGTTTAAAATGTCTGTCTCCTGTCTAGCGGAAGAAGTCCGCATACCGCTGGAAGGGTATCGGGAAGCGTTAACGGAACTGTTTCAGAACGGTATGGTGAAGCACGATGAAAGGGCAATGTTTATTCTGATACCTCGGTTCATAAAACATAACCCACCGGCGAACCCAAATGTCGTGCAATCGTGGGCCGGAATCTTCAATGAGCTGCCGTCCTGTGATTTGAAGAATGAGTTCTATGCATCAATGTCAGATACCTGTAAAGGTTTAGGGGAACCGTTCGCGAAACGGTTCAGACAATACTTTAAGGAACCCACCTCAAAGGGTATCGGCATACAGGAACAGAAACAGAAACAGGAACAGAAACAGGAACAGGGGGGAGAAAAGGAAAGCGCGGCCGCCTCCCCGTCCGAATCGTTTGAGACAAAGCCTGAAAAAAGACTGTTCCTGGAAAACGTGTTCCTCACCTCCGAGGAGTATTTCAAACTCATCAAGAAATTTGGACAGGAAAAAACAGACTACTGGATCGAACAGGTCAATATCGCCCGTGGCAGAAACATCGAAGAATTTGACAGGAAGAGTACGTCGCACTACTACACGATCCTGTCCTGGGCTGATCTGAAGAAGGAGCGCGGCAAGTCCGACGATCCCCCACCGCCTAAACGCGGGAAGGGACCTGCATGTTACAAGGACAAGGAAGGCCGCATACGGCGAGTCGACACCCAGGAATTAGTAGGCGAATCGCCGCCAACCGAGAGCGTGAGCGACACAAGCCCAAAGCCTGAAGGTATGGTCAGGGGCGCAGTTCTGAGTATAGTCAACTCTGTATCAATGTAAAGGAGGCTGGTTTGAAAGACGTTCAAGTTGATGTCAAGGTCAGGCTCGATGACGTTGCTCTTTGTACGTCTCTTCTCGACGAAGGCGTTCCCGCAAAACAGGAACACAGAATCTTCCTCATGTGCAGGCTTGGCGCTCAGGTGTGCCTCGCATATGACAGTGAGATGTTTAAAAATCTTCAGTTCGAGTTAGAGTTCCAAGTAGCCAATGAACCTGATCCGTTAAGCGGAAGCGTGGGTCCTTCCGGCAGGCTGAAATGCTTACGAGGCGTTAAACCTCAAAAAACGAGACCTTTTTGAAAAAAAATGATGATAAAAAGAGAAGACCTGCATGCTTGTGAAAAAAAAGGAGATTGAAGGAGTGTTGAGGGAGCTTGTGAAAAAACAATAGCGTTGCCCGACAACGACCCCACTCAACTGCTCGAACTTGCGAAGCAGGCCCGAAAGAAAATATTAGCCGACGTACTTGTTCGCATAGGGAATGGATCAAGCAGTCCCTCCGATTGGAGACTTCTGCGCGACCTGCAAGCCGAAGCCGAATTATCCGCCAACCCGCAGGCTGAACCCGTCTTTCCTAATCTGCTCAAAGCTCTCGAATACCTGCATTCGCAGGGATACCGGATAAAAAAATCATCGCTGTACAATCACCGGAAAGCCGGACTTCTTAAATCCACGCCGGCCGGAGAATATGCCGCCAGCGAGCTCACAAATGCTGTCTCACGCACTTTTACGACATGACCCTTACACTTACCCTCATGAAAAATAACAATGCTGTCCTTGAGTCATGCAGAAACGATCTATTATCAACGAGTCACGAATGACAAAAACAACATAACGCTATACTAAACTTCTGATAACGATATAGAGCATAAATAAGGCACGACCGCCGCATCAAACATCGTGCCATCTGGGCGACAAAATAACTCATAAGTGCATGATTTTATTGTATTTTTCACTTGACAAACCATCTCATCTGAAAGATAATATTCTATAACATATGGATATCATTAACGATTATACGCAACCAACTAAGGGAAGAGCGGGTTTAATTCCCGTAATCTCTAAGGCCGCTTTCAAGGCCGAAACTCAATCGAAAAGGAGGTGAATCGCATGAACGCAAAGACGACGTATAAGCTCGACAAGGAAACGAAGGGCGCGGTGAGATACGCGGACACGAGAAAGAACTCCTCTTTCGGGCCGATCTACATCCGTAAGGAGCTGTTTGCTGGCAAGGAGCCGCCAAGAGAAATCACCATCGAAGTTTCTTTCTAAGGAGGATCGAATGTACGAAACAATCGGAATGACAGTTTCATTTTTCAATCGGGATGTTATCGGGAAATTTACTGATGTGCGAGAACACGCGCCCGAGGCCTTGCCCGGCTACCCTCACCGCTATGCTATCAGGCACGGTGATGACGGCGAGCCGGCAACGGTGGAGCCCTATGTGTTCGTGAACTTCTTCGGCTATGTCTACCTTAAGGAACCGCTCACCTTCCCCCCTGGCCTCTGCCTTGACATCAAGGAGTTCTGGTATCCGGACGACGCCAGCGTCTATGAGGAGGTGAGCGATGAACGGCGCAGTTCTTAAGGCGTTTCGCAGCATGGCTTACGATCTTCCCAAAGGTGAGACCGTTGAGATCA
>DATKMQ010000092.1 GCA_035541755.1 Syntrophorhabdaceae bacterium | reverse complement strand
CCTGCCTCTGCTGTGATGGCAGCAAACCGCCTCAATCCCCTCTCTTCGTCGTCACACTGAACCATCGCCCATTGCCTAAGTTTCTCGAAGGCCCGTCCGGAAAAAACCAGCTCCTTCCCCCGCTCAATGCCCTCACGGATGCTGCGTGCTTTGCCGGTGAGATAGAAAATCGCTCCGGCGTTAAGGCAGGTCAGGTCTATGCAGGAGTCATGGCCCGTGCCGCTTATGACTTTCATGAATCGAACCGATTCCCGCCTCAGGTTTCCCAGAGTTGCGACGTCTTCATAGCTCGAACGCCTGAGACCAACGTCTTCGGGATTGATCGAGTAAGTTGTCTCCTTTCCGTCCGAATCAAACTCACAGATGACGCTTTCTCCCATGTTCGAAAGTTCATCGATGCCTTTCTCACCAGTAGCGTCAAGTCCATGGACGATCAGTCCTCTCTCATACCCAATCTCTCTCATGACTTCTGACATCTTCGGAAGGAGGCTGCTCGAATAGACGCCCCGCAGGGCATGGGTGGGCCTGCAGGGACCTGCCAGGGATGCGCTGATGTTCAGAGTAGACCCGAAACGGATCTGACCGAGGATTCGTGCCAGCGAGCGCGGATGGACCTTAGGGCTCGTCCCATTGAAAATTCCAATGCCGGCTTTGCGGATACTTTGGCACACCTTGTTCACATCGGCATCGACGTCGACACCTACGGCTTCGAGCAGATCAACCGTCCCGTACATCGATGTGAGAGCTCTTGCCCCATGGCGGGCCATGCGAACACCTCCAGCTGCAGCCACAACGGCGGCGGCCGTGCTGACATTGAAGGTCTTCAGCGCATCCATGCCTGTTCCGCAGTTTTCGACAAGAGGGGCCTCAAAGGTTTCATTGGCGGGGATGGTGTCGAACTCGACGATGGCCTGCCAAGCACCGGCGATTTCCTGAGCCGTTTCGCCCTTGGCAACCAGGGCTGCAAGGAACGCCCCTTGGTGCAGTTCGGGCTGGAGGTTTAACAGGATCTGCCGGAACGTTTCGTAACTCTCCTGCCGGGACAGATCTTTTTTGTCGATCAACCGTTGAATTGCCTTGCCGAATTGAATAAGGCTGTCATTATTGTATTCCATAATTCCATTGCCCCTATGGTCGCAATATGATTTTCATGCTCTGCCGCTCTTCAACGAGCCTCAATGCGGTTTCAAGCTCATCGAGTTGCATCCGATGGGAGATGAGGTCCTCCACAACAATGCGGCCGTTATGGATGAGATCGAGGGCCGAGATGCCTTGGCGATAGGCGCACCCGTAAGCTCCGACGATGGTCTGCTCGAAGTAATGCAAGCGGTTAAAGTCCACCGACAAAGCTGGTTCCGCAGGTCGTAGCCCCGAAAAAACGACCAACCGGCCACGGGGATTGAGGCTTGCGAGGGCTTCCTCGTATGCCGACTTTGACCCAACAGCCACGATGCACAGATCGTACTTCTCGTCGGCTGTTCTCTTTATTCCATTGATTCTCTGCCGTCGCTGGTCGTCAGGCTCTATGCAAACAGGGACAGCACCAAGAGCCGATGCCGCCCTGAAGAGCAGCGTTCCTGCGGGTCCGGCACCCCATATGGCAATGGTTTTCCCCATCCCGGAAGCGCCGAGTTCCAAAGCATTCAGGCAGCATGAGAGAGGCTCCGCGAAAACGGCGTGCTCCGCCTTCAACCCTTCTGGAACGGCTATGATGCTTCTCGCGGGCACGGTGACGTATTCGGCAAAACCGCCGTCGCGATGAAATCCCATGATCCGCATGTCACGGCATAGATTTTCCGCACCCGAACGGCAGGCCGGGCACTTTCCGCACCAAACACCGGGATAGACATATACCCTGTCTCCCTCCTTGAAATTGCTTACCGCTATACCAGTGCGATGGACGCTGCCCACCACTTCTTCCCCGGGGATTCGAGGCAGGACAAGGTCCCGATGTCCCTCCCGGATCAGTTTGAGATCGGTCCGGCACACGCCCGCCCCTTCCACTCGTATCAGGACTTCATCTTCAGTGGGTGGCCGAATCTTCGTACTGGCCACATCGAAACTTCCGATCTTGCGGACCATGATGCATTTCATTTTTTCCATTGGTCTTTCTCCTGCAATAAAAAAGGGCTCCAACAGCGCATAACGCGCGGCCGGAACCCTTTACCATCAGGTTCGTCATCTAAACAGACCCCGGTCGTCTTCTGACTTCCGGATTATCCATCGAACCATCGCCTTCCCATGACGGTGCGTGGGAACGTCCTTCACAGTGGCTTTTGAGATGGTCTGTGTCCCCGGTTACAGCGGCGGGACCGTCACGGATTCTCACCGTGTTCCGTTGCGGGGGTCTGCAATATTTTGATTTTCCATTTAGCGGTGATTTCCAAGAAAGTCAAGCCCTCTCGTTCCTCCAAGAATCTGACAGCTAGGATGCCGTTTTATCGCCTTCACCTACGAAACATTAAAATCACAGTTACATAAGAGTAACGATTACCGTTTAAAATAATTGAAAATTTGCAAAAAATCTCATTAGGCCATTTCGAAAATCCCTCACAATTTGTAAAATGATGGTTAAATCGTCGGGATACTTTACATGTAACGAATATAATCTAATTCTATGATTTCAAGGGGCAGCCCTCAGGGTTCGCCCCTTTGTTTTCTCATGGTGTACTTCGGTAAAAGAAATGCATGAAGCAGAGTCGATTGACTCTGCGTTTTTCCTTTCTAACGATTACCGATCGTAATCTGTTATGCAGAGCATGATCAATGCGCTGCGCACTTCAGGAAGCATGCGCGGCGCCGGTCCGATTGATCCTTCCAGACGCCACCTGAAGAGCCTTTTTTCAGCGATCAAAATGAAACCTTCCATGCCGTAATCCACAAGCTGCCGATCCCGAATCCGTTGCCTGACGGGCTTCCAAGACGTAGCGCCTGAGGAGTTCAATTGGTAATGAAGAGGTGTTTTTACGAGGAGATCAGGGTATGAACATAGAAATAGTAATGGAGGAGCAGGATTATATCTGACACTTCAGACATGGCAAAATTCCTGTATGACGGAAGAGTGAATGTTTCGTGGCTGAGATTGATCTCAGGTTTTTCTTACCTCTTTATTAGTCAAAATCTTATTTCAAGATACTATGAAAACTGATAATTGAAAAAGCATTTCGCAAACTTGGAGTGGCATGATATGAAAGTCTCTGCACCATCAGAAACAAAATAAACATTACATCCACCATACAGGCAAAAAGGTAGCGAATGAGATTCGATAGTATCTCGTTTAAGGGGAAAGTAATTCACTATTGCGCGGCCATCGGCCTGGCTGTAGCGGCCTACCTGTTTCGCCGGATACTGGTAGATTCCATTGGTGGCGAGCTACCCACTTACATCACCTTCTACCCTGCCGTGTTTATATCCGCCTTATTCGGTGGGATATGGGCCGGTTTTCTGGCCACTGCAGCGTCTGCACTGATCACAGCATACTGGATTCTCCATCCTGTCGGCAGTTTTGTAATCTCTTCTTTCTCCGATGCAGTCGGTATTGTTCTCTTTTCGTGTATGGGGGCATTCCTGAGCTTCGTCGCCGAGATGTACCGCCGCTCCCTGCAGAAGATTGCGGACTATGAAAAGAAACTGGCCTTGCGGGAAAGCGAGGAGCGACTGCACCTGGCCTTGCAGGCCGCGCAGGCGGGTTTCTGGGAATGGGATCTGCAGACAAATGAAAATCATTGGTCGGTGGAGCTGTGGAGGCTTTATGGGCTGGAGCCCCACAGCACCAAGCCCTCCTACGATGCGTGGCTGCAGACAATCTATCCCGATGACCGGATGAAGGCCGAAAGGGCCGCGCAGCAGGCGGCCAAGAATGGGACCGAACTGGTAGCCGAGTGGCGCGTGAACGATCCTGCCGGCACCGATCGGTGGCTAATGTCCAGGGGACGACCGCTTCGCAATGAATCAGGCGAGATCGACCGTTACATCGGCATCGTGACGGACATTACAGCACTCAAACGATACGAGCAGAAACTGCAGGAAAGTGAAGAAGTCTTGCGGGCAGCGAACGAATACCTCGAAGAGAGGGTCCGGGAGCGCACAATGGATCTGCGGATCCTCACAGAGCAACTCGAAAAGAGCCGGGACGATCTGCGTAAACTGGCTGCCGAGCTGGTTCTTACCGAGGAGAAAGAGCGAAAAAGAATCGCAGCGGTACTTCACGATGAAATCGCCCAAACCCTTGCAGCAGCCCGGACGCGAGTCGAGATGCTTCAGCGTCTGGTCGTCGATGAGGGCCGG
The DNA here is from genome assembly GCA_035541755.1 of Syntrophorhabdaceae bacterium. Classification (NCBI taxonomy): domain Bacteria; kingdom Pseudomonadati; phylum Thermodesulfobacteriota; class Syntrophorhabdia; order Syntrophorhabdales; family Syntrophorhabdaceae; species Syntrophorhabdaceae bacterium. The sequence goes on along the minus strand of DATKMQ010000092.1, from coordinate 749 downwards.
CAGACTCTCGGGGAGGCTAAAGAGCTTCTCTCACAGTCCATCAAGGAAACACGCGCCTTGATGTACGATATTGGTAACCCCGTTCTCTATGACATGGGCGTGGATACAGCCTGCACATCGCTCGCAGACCGGCTGATGGCGATGCATCCCATCCGGATTCGATGCGATGTACAGGATTCGTTCAAAAGCCTGGACCGAAATGTGAAATTAATTTTGTTCCAGGCGATCAGGGAGCTGCTGAACAATGCTGTAAAACACAGCAAGGCACAGAATGTGAATGTCCAGATCGACTTAACCGATGGACGTATCCGCGCGGAAGTCAGAGATGATGGCGTGGGTTTCGATCCACAGACGCTCGGGGCGCCGACTGCCGAGGGCGGGTTTGGCCTCTACAGCATCCGAGAGCGGCTGCTGGCCCTCAGAGGAAGCATGCAAATAGAATCCAGCTCAGGCACCGGCACCGTGGTGACCGTGAGTCTGCCCGTGGTATGGATAGATTAAGAAACTGATGAATCGAATAATGAATAACGGAAGACCGAAAGAATGAGGAAGACAAGAATCCTTGTTGTTGACGATCACGAGATGTTCCGTGACGGGCTCAAGGGGCTGATCAACCAGGAAGCTGACCTGGAGGTCGTGGGCGAGGCAGAGAACGGTGAGATCGCAATCACATTAGCTCGTGAGCTTCAACCTGATGTCATCCTCATGGATGTCAAGATGCCGGTCATGGACGGCATCGAGGCTACGCG
>DATKMQ010000091.1 GCA_035541755.1 Syntrophorhabdaceae bacterium | reverse complement strand
AAATGATCTGGCGCGCCGGCGACGAGATGTACTACCCCGGGGGCGTGACCGACCCCGATTATTGCGTGCTCAAATTCTCCGCTCAGGACGGCAGGTATTACAGCCATTTTAAATCCGAAAATTTCGAAGTTGAATAACCTTATTGTCCCTCAAGGTTGCAGGATAGTGGAAACATACCCATCCGAATATTGAATACAGAACTGACGGCACGCCTGTAGGATGAGATGTCCAAACGCGTGGACATATTATCTTGACAAGTCCACTCTACCATGATATGTTTGATATATAAAACATTGGTTCTACTGATAGAACTTCGAGGGACCAGCGCCGATGATCATGGACAAACCTCAATCCGCAGATGAAAGATATATGGTTCCCGCTGTAGAACAGAGCTTTCGCGTCTTGTTCCTCATGTCTCAAGCCCCCTCCTCCCACATGAGCCTGACAGAGATTTGTGCCCAGGCGAGCATCCACAAAAGTAAGGCCTTTTCCATTCTGCGCACGTTGCAGAAATTCGGTGTGGTTCAGAGGAATGTCGATGGAAAAGGATATTCACTGGGCCCCGGTCTCATTGCACTCTCAAGAAAGGTTATCGATAATACTGATGCCGCACGACTTGCCGCGCCCATGCTCAAGGAACTTTCCGGAAAAGCGAGCGGTACGGCGACCCTTGGACTCATCGCCGAGAACAGTGTGTTTGTTGTCGCAAAGCAGGAAGTGGACAGGGACATTGGTGTTACTATTCGGGTCGGCCACCGTTTTCCGCTCACGCTCGGTTCTCACGGCAAGGCCATAGCGGCCTTTCTCCCCAAAGGTGAGGCCGACGAACTCCTTAACCATAAGAAACTCTACTTTCACGGAAAACCTGAAAAGCTCGACAGGGTGAGGCTCGAGAAAGAGCTTACCCAGTGCCGCCGGGATGGCTTTGCCGTTGACTTAGGTGAGATAAAACCTGGGCTCATTACCGTTGCTGCGCCGGTGCTCGGCATCGGAGAGATACCTATCGGATATATCGCGGTCATAGGACTCTTCTCTCCTGATGTCCCGAGACAATTAGGTCCGTCCGTTGCGCTCGCAGCACAGACTCTTTCAAAACAGCTGGGTGCCAGGACGGATCCGAAGAGTATGGCGCTCGCCCCAAATCATAGCGCAGGGTAGTTTAGCCCGGGAAGGTACAGAATACGGGAGGAAGAACATGTCTCAAAGGCTTATTCTCAAGGAATTGAGCCGATACAGAATCGGTACCTATGCTGACATCATTTACAGAAACGCCCTGCTCAGCACGGACAGGGAGGCTTTCATCTGCGGCCCGCAACGGATCACCTTTTCCGAGTTCAACGCACGGGTAAACGCCCTGATTAACTCCCTTACCCGTCTCGGCCTCAACAAAGGCGACGGTATCGGCATCCTTGCCTGGAACTGCCTGGAGTGCACCGATATTACCGGTGCGGCCATGAAGGGGGGATTTATCGTATCGCCCTTCAATCCAAGGATGCAGGTCGAAGAGCTCGACTATATCATTAACTATTCCGAAGTAAAGGCCCTGTTCGTGGGTCCCGAATTCATTGAGACCATTAATGAGCTTCGTCCGCGTCTTCCCGGTGTCGCGACATACGTCTGCCTCGAGGGTGAGAGAGACGGCATGCATGCTTACAAACATCTGATCACCGACTATCCACGTGAAGAGCCCTCCGTGGACGTGAGCGAAGATGATCCTTTTATCATCTTTTATACAAGCGGCACCACAGGGGTGCCCCGTGGGGCCGTTTATACCCACTACCGTAAGCTTGAGGAAGCCCGGACAAAAGCGCTGCAGGTAGGCCTTCAACCTGACAATAAACACATTATGATCCTGCCCCTTTTCCATATCGGCGGCTGGTCCCATTTCTGGGCTTTCTTCTCGGTCGGGGCCTGCAACGTCATCATGCCCCAGCGTTCCTTTGATCCTCAAGCCACGCTCAAAGCCCTCGAAGATGAGAAGGCCACGGACATCCATATTGTCCCCACGCAACTTGTGAGCTTTCTTTCCGCACCTGATGTCGAGAGATACGACCTCAAATACTTAAAAAGGATGTGGTACGCGGCCTCTCCCATGCCGCTCGAATTACTCAAGCGCGGGATGGCAAGGTTTGGCCCCGTATTCGCCCAGGGCTACGGCCAGACCGAATCGGGTCCTGACATATCGATTCTCTCCAGGGAATCACATGATGTGATAGATAAATCCCAGGAGGAGCAGAAGGTGCTCACGTCCTGCGGACAACCATGTATCTGGGTCCACGCGAGGATCGTCGATGAAAACCGCAATGACGTTCAACCTCACACCGTGGGTGATATTATCGTGCAGAGTAAATCGATCATGGTCAAATACTGGCGTAAGCCCGAGCTCACCGATGAGGCCATCATTGACGGATGGCTCTTTACCGGCGACATGGGCTACTACGACGACAGCGGTTACATGTATATCGTGGACAGGAAAAAAGACCTCGTCATTACGGGCGGAGAGAATGTTTACCCGAGAGAAGTGGAAGAAGTCCTCTACCGCCATCCTGCGGTGGCTGAGTGCGCCGTGATAGGTGTTCCCGACGAGACATGGGTCGAGCGTGTGCACGCGGTTATCACCCTGAAAAAGGGCATGTCAGCTACCGAAGATGAGATAATAACCTTTTGCAAGGAAAGGATCGCCCGATACAAGGCGCCGAGGTCGGTTGAATTTGTGGAAGCACTGCCCAAGAATCCTCAAGGGAAGATTCTGAAGAAAGAATTAAGGGCGGCATACCGTGAAAAAAAATAGCAAACGCAAAGGGGTGGCGTGGGATGGTGTTAATTGCTGCGGGAATTCATACCAAACGCGGTCCTTCTTAAGCCTAGGGAGGTAAAAACATGGCAACGAAAAATACGCATCAAAAGAGGAAGAAGACACAAGAGTTAAGACCCATTAGCCTCACCATAAACGGTCGGCCTTTTGAGCTGGCTCAGGGTTCGAGATTAGGCGAGGTAGAGGCCTTTCACACCCTCTCTCACACATTAAGGGAAACTCTCGGTCTCACGGGTACTAAGATCTCCTGCGATAACGGCGCCTGTGGGGCCTGTACGGTGATTATGCAAGGCAAGCCCGTTCTTTCGTGCAAAATCCTCACCGTAGAATGCGACGGCAAATCCATAACCACTATTGAAGGCTTAAGAAACCAGGAAACAGGAGAACTCGATCCTCTTCAGCAGGCGTTTATTGACTATACGGCCTTCCAGTGCGGATTCTGCACGCCGGGTATAATCATGACCGCCAGGGCTCTGCTTAACGAAAATCCGTATCCCACAGAAGACGAAATAAAAGAGGCCCTTTCGGGTAATTTCTGCCGATGCATCAGCCAGTACCAGGTTATCAAGGCGGTTAAATCGGTCTCTGACGATGCTCTGGCGGTCTCACGGGGCGGATACCAGCCCGCAGGAGGGAAATAGCCATGGGAAACAATTACCGATATATAGGCAGGCAGTCGCCGCGAAGGGACGCTTCTGACATAGTCACGGGCGCCACACAGTATCTTGACGATCTCAAATTTCAGAATCTCCTCTACGGAAAGGTATTGAGAAGTCCTTACGCGCATGCATTAATCAAGGATATTGACAAGAGCAAAGCTGAGAAACTTCCGGGCGTTCAGGCGGTGCTCACATGGAAGGACCTCCCGGACTACAGAGGAGGGACGCCTCGCAACGTCCGTATCCTCGACAAGAAAGTGAGATATGTGGGCGATGCGGTGGCGCTTGTGGCCGCCACCACACAAGAGATAGCGGAAGAGGCCATAAGCCTCATTGCTGTGGAATACGAGGTCCTGCCCGCCGTCTTCGATATCGATGAAGCGCTAAGGCCCGGAGCACCGGCAGTCTATGATGAATATCCCGACAATATACTGCCCGGCGGCACAATCATTTACGGACCCAACTGTTTGAAGGGCGTTGTCAGAGGCGACGTGGACAAAGGGTTTGCGGAAGCGGACGTCATTACGGAGGGCACATTCGGGTATGAGAACATCCCCAACGCAATGCCGCCCGAATCCGTAGCCGCCGTGGCTCAGTGGGAAGAGCCGAACAAGGTGACGGTCTGGGGGACTACCCAGGCCCCGTACATGGATAAAGTAACACTTTTCCATGTTTTCAACAGGCAATTGGACATACGGACCATCGGACCTCAATGCGGGGGCGGCTTTGGAACGAAAATCATGTGCTGGCAGGTACAGAGTTACGCGGTGGTTCTCTCCAAGGCTACCCGCCGGCCCGTGAAGGTCGTTTTCACAAAAGAGGAACATCTTGCCTCCTTTGTCTTAAGGGTCGGCTCCCGTATCAACGCACGGGTAGGTATGAAGAAGGATGGCACCCTGACCGCCATAAAGGGCACCTGGTATGTGGACACAGGATATTACTCATTCACAACCCAGGCCCAGGTTGCCGTTGGTTCAGGGGAGCTCATGATCATGGCCCAATGTCCCAACTGGGACCTGAAGAATATCATCGTTGCAACGAACCGGAACGCCTCAGGGAGTACCCGTGGTTTCGGCGGGCAGGAATTGAAGTGTTCCTTCATTCCGCTTCTCTGTCTCGCCATGGAAAAAGCCGGACTTGATCCCTTCGAAGTTCTCAAGAAAAATTTCGTGAAGCCGGGGGGCGGATACTACTGGCGTGACGGCAACTGGTTCAACTATCGCGGGATTGACTTCTCCCAAGCCATGGATAAAGGCGCCGAGACCTTCGGTTGGAAAGACAAGTGGAAAGGCTGGCTCAAGGCGAGCGCAGTGAATGGCTCCAAACGCAGAGGCATCGGGGTCGGCGTGCACGGGAACGCCGATGTAGGTGAGGACGCGGCCGAAGCTTACGTTCAGCTCGGTTATAACGGCACCGCAACAATCTTTCTCTGCGTAGCCGAGCATGGCACCGGACAGAAGAGCAACTATGCCAAAATGGCCGCGGAGGTTCTCCAGATTCCACCGGAAAATATCTCCATGACGCCCGCCGATTCGCTGGTAACGCCTTTTGAATTCGGACCGGTGGGCTCCCGGGGCACCTACGCGATCGGCAGCGCCGTGATCAACGCCGCTGAGGATGCGAAACGTAAGCTCCTCGAATTTGCGGCTCCCAAACTCAACGTGAGCCCCGAAGAGCTTGACACGGCTGACGGCGTGGTTTTTGTGAAGGACAATCCGGAGAAGACAATGAAGTGGAGGGCCATGGGCAACGACCGAACCATACTCGGCTACGGCCGATTTGAACCGGATTTTACCATGTGCAACTGTATGATGACCTTCGTGGAGGTCGAGGTGGACACCGAAACGGGAAAGGTGGACCTTGTGCATGTGGTAAACGCAACGGACGTCGGACAGGTGATTGATCCGCAGGGTCTCGAAGGACAGCTTAACGGCTGTTTCGGCTCAGCCGGTATCGACAGCGCCATCTTTGAGGAGACGATCATTGATCACCGCACGGGCCATATTGTCAACGCCAACATGATCGATTACAAGTGGCGTACCTTCTCCGATCTGCCTAGAGTCGACCACGTCGTACTCGAAACACCGTTCCCCACCCACCGTTTTCACGCAATCGGTGTGGGAGAGGTGGCAACGTCACCAGGTCCTTCGGCGGTACTGATGGCGGTTTCCAATGCCGTGGGCAAATGGCTGTACGAGTATCCGGTAACACCCAACAGGATTCTCAAAGCCTTAGGCAGGATCGACCCAAATGTTTCCAACCGTTCAAACGGCGAGGGGAGGTAAGCGATGAAACCATTCGAACACTATAATGCAGAATCGATCAAAGAAGCGCTAAAACTTCTCGCGCACTATGATGGAAAGGCAAAAGTGAACGCAGGCGGCACAGACCTGCTTGGCGCCATGAGGGACAAATGTCTTCCCGAATATCCGGAGGCGATCATCAATATAAAGACTATTGAAGGTCTCCACTATATCAAGTCAGACAAAAAGGGGTTGAAAATTGGCGCGCTCACCAGGCTTGCCGACATTGCTAAGTCCCCTGAGGTCAAGAAAGAATATAGTCTTCTCGCTGATGCGGCCCATTCAGTGGCAAGTCCACACATCAGGAATATGGCTACGATAGGCGGAAACCTGGCTCAGGACGTACGGTGTTGGTACTACCGATATCCAGCGCAGATCGGCGGTCCCATTACCTGTCTGCGTAAAGGCGGCCGGATATGCAGCGCGCTCGCAGGCGACAACCGATATCACTCGATATTCGGCGCTGCCCCCATGACTGAGTATCCCTGCGTTGGCCATTGCCCGGCTTCCACGAACATCCCTTCATACTTAAGCAGGGTGCGTAGCGGCGATCCCGCAAGCGCCGCACGGGTACTTATGGACTACAACCCTCTTGCCGCCATCACAGGCAGGATATGTCCGGTCTACTGCGAGCCTCAATGTAATCGAAAGGAATTTGATGAGGCCGTTGCGATCAATTGCGTGGAGCGCGCGCTCGGCGACTATATGCTCGAAAATGTCCGGGACTTCTATGAACCGCCCAAAGACGAGTCCGGCAAAAAGATTGCCATA
>DATKMQ010000090.1 GCA_035541755.1 Syntrophorhabdaceae bacterium | reverse complement strand
GTTCAACGGGCAGGTCCTCAACCGACCTGACAAGACGTTTGAAATCGCCGGTAAGTTCGAAGACAACCAGGTCCTGTTCGTATTTCTGCACGATCGTCCCAATGCCCCTTTTGCGACGCAGCAATCCGTCCTGGGTGAGCATTTCAAGGGCCTTTCTGATGGTAATATTACTTACGCCAAACTCCTTTTCCAGTTCGGGTACAGGCGGAATAAGACCGCCCTCCGTGTAATCATCCGTCATGATCCGTCTTCTCAGGGTTTCGGCAACCTGCACATAGTAGGGTATATGTGCTTCGTTTCCCTCCATCTCTTTTTCTCCTTTTCTCCTCTCATTATCTATCAGTTATCTATCAGCCATTTCTCCGTGGGCGATTAGGGTCTAACGTCTTATATGATCGCTGGAGATAATTATATACATATATACCATATTCAACATAGATCGTATGAAAAAAGTCAAGTATTACCTCGGACTCATCTTTTGGCTCGGTGGTTCCTGATTGTTTTGAGGACACGCAATGGCAGGGCGATGATCTGGTTCCAAGTTTCTTAAGCTAGGCCTCAAGTTTTCTATTTGCCTCTTCCAGAGACTGGAACCCGTACTGTTTCACGGTCAGGGCAAGGGTTATCTCCGACCCGTTTATATGTTTTGATTGTTCTTCTGCGAGGTGTTCATAATACAATTCAAGTGTCTTAAGCGAATAGGTGGCAAGCTCGCTCTTTAAGTAAGTTTCAAGAGACGTCACCAGATGCGAGTCGTGTGAGCTTCTGAGCGGCCTGCCCCGCTCAAGAAGTCGGGGATACTTTTTCGCGAGCTCTCCTTCCCAGTCGAGAATGATTGCGGAAATCTTCTCTATCAGTAACAGAGCGCTCGGGCTCGTAGCGGGGATGAGATGGTCTATACGAGCATATTCTTGAGGCGAGGTTGATTTCATCATCCGGGCATACTTCTCAGTCATGAGATTCCTGTCCTGTCTTTGCGCCTGGGTCAGGTCATGAAGATAGCTCCTAAGGGCTGCTTGAGACCAGCTCGCCGCCTGGCTTAGCCGCATGATCTCAAAGGTCTGTCGCTCATCCTGACAGGGGGCAGCTCCTCCTATGTTAGGGACGGCCTGAAACATGTCCCACTCGATAGCTATGATGCTCGCGATAATCTCTTCCCTGGTCATCGTCTGTTACTCCGTCCAGACATCCATCTGGCGCAGCATGGTGTCCTCTATCTTCGCCTGAACCAAAGGGCCGTGATTAAGAAGAAAGTCGCTCGGGGAATCGCTTAGGCCCTGATTTTTCAACTCCTCTGTAATCAGTCGGACGAGACCTTCCATGCAAGCGCTTTTCTTCTCGTATTGGGCTTCGCCTGACTCACGCCCGTCTATCGTGACAAGATCTGTAAGGAGTGTATAGACGGCCTCTCCCAGGATAGGCAGGCTTTTCAGGGCCCTGTGCATCCATTTGTAGAAAGGCTTATACTCTTTGTTGAGAAGAAAGACCATAGAGATCGTATCGTTGATAAAGATCGCCTCCGCCGACAGGGCAGCCACGAATTCCTTCCGTCTTATACACCGCGCATAATTGTACTGACCTGATTGAGCGATCGTCATACAACGGGAGGCGATTCTTTTTAGTCTCACATCTTCGGGATAAAACCCTTTTAAGCGCTCCCTGAAAGCCGTGAACTCGCCGAGCGGGTCCCGGAAAACCTTGCCGTTTGTTGCGGCGGCCAGGTTTTCTTCGGGTATGGCCCGCCATTGTTGAAGGGAGTCCGGCACATGGTCCACACCGATAAATCGTTTGTAAAACCGCCCTATCTCAAACACTCCGGTCCTGCCGCCTCCAAAGGCGCTTTCCTGTCTTGCCGGCACGCCGCCGAACTCTCGCGGAAGCGTCTCAACCTCGGCCTGCAGGCGTGCACCGATTTTTTCGTAATCTTCTTGGGTGAGCCATAGGCAGAAGGAGGGGCCAAAGTCGTGGTCTCGCGATATCTCATCATCGAATCCGAAACACTCTGAACCGTCGCCTACGAGTCCTGCCGCTATCTTCTCCTCAAAGGCTTTAAACTTTGCCTCTATCATGGGTGCACAGACCTGGGAGAAATATTGCTCCGATAAGGTCAGCCCTTTTACCATAATGAGTCTTTGTTCACCTCGGGGGCAGGTTTAAACTTTCGCCTGGGTCCCATCCGTCTCTTTTATCTCAGAGCGTAGTTGCCCGGCCTTCTCATGGTTACCCATCTTCTCGTACATGAGGATGAGATTGTTGGCCGCGGCCCGCGAATCGGGGTGGTCATTTCCGAATATCCTGCGGCAAATCCTTAAGGCCTGCACGTAGAGCGGCTCTGCCTTCTCGTAATTGCCCATTACCGAATAGAGTGATGCAAGATTGTTAAGTCCCGAGGCATAAAGCGGGTGCTCTTCCCCGAGAATCCTCCGGTAAATCTCGAGGGCTTCCTGCGCCACCTCACGCGCCTCGTCGTTTCGACTTGTAGCCCGGTACGGCCCGGCGAGATTGTTAAGCGTGGTCGCATATGCAATGGGGTTATCTTTATCCTCTCGGACGATATCAAGGGCCTCTTTGTGAAGAGTCAGAGCCTTTTCGAACGCCTTCATGTCCTGATACAAAAGGCCAAGATTGTTGAGGGCGCTCGCGTACAGGAAATGCTTCTTCCCCAGGGTTCGGGCATAGATATCAGCAGCTTCGGTAAAAAGAGATTCAGCCTTGGCGTATTGGCCCATAAGACGATAGGTTCCGGCAAGATTATTGATGGTCGTCGCGTAGTCAGGGTCATCCTTTCCCGGGGACCGGCTCAGAATTTCCATTGCTTGTTGGAAGGCGGCTTCGGATTCCGCATAAAAACCCACCGCCCGACAGAGACCCCCCAATTCGTTGAGTATGGCGCCCCGAACCACATTGTCATCGCGGACCGATTCGGATTCTCTCTTGAGTAGCTCAATGGCTTCCCGATATTTGCCTTGACCGGTAAGCGTATCCACGTTGTTTTGTAACGCGTACAAATCGTAAGCCATGGGTTAATCCTCCTATACCACTATTGTCAGTCCTCTTGGCGACCATGTCAAGAAACGTTTGGTCCCAGCGGATTAAGACATGAGGGCGCGAGCGCTATAAAGGGTCTTCTTCAGGGACAACAAAACGGGGATGCTTGTTGTGCACCTTGTAATAGGGCGTGTCCCAGCCCACCTTTTCGAGGGGCACAAGTCTCCTGAAGCGTCCCTCGGCCTCGGCCTGAGCGAGATGCTTTAGGAACAGGTCTTTGATTCGCGGAATTGACGCATTGGCACGCAGTTCATAATCCACTTGTATGGCGCCTTCCGGACATATCATTTCGCAAAAATAACAGATACTGCAACCTTTTGCGAACACCGGCGGAGTCGAAGTCAGGTCGATGCCGCCCACCGGACAATGATCCATGCAGGTTCGACATGCAGGGTAGCGACACTTACTTGCATCGCGCTCGGGCAGCGGCCTGGGAAGCTTGTTGGGCGGCGTCATCTGCATCTTGGGGAAGGTGGGCATAATGACGGTCTCGCCGGCCTCAAGCTTTTGGCTCAGTTCGGCCATCTCTGCCCCAAAGCCTTCCGCTTCCTCGAGGTCTATCTCATCGGGATGTCCGTCCGTAAGGTAGGGTGTTGGCAAGGCCGGCCTGTTCACGCTTCCGTACCAGTCGCGAATCCCGATCACCGTCAGTCCTTTTTTGGTCAACTGTTTGAAAAGCGGCGGAAAGAAACGCTCCGGCAGTACCCCGTGAGTACAAAAGACGAAGGCGTGTTTGCCCGAGAGTCGGGGTAGGTCGTGGACGAGCCGCATTACGTTGGGAGGCACCCCGCCCCACACGGGCGCACCTAAACCGATCACGTCATAGTCGGTAAGCGACTGTACATCCACATCCTTGAGTTTTGCCAGGTGGGCATGCCCTATCACGGACTTCATGCCCAGATGAATTGCCCTGGCGATCTTCATGGTGTTTCCCGTGAGAGAAAAATAGATCACGATTCCTTTCATTCTTCCTTATCTCCCCTGACCGTTTCCTCAGCGACCGAAGGCGTCTTTCCTTTTTGCTTGCCACAAAAGAACTGTCCTCATGCGTTCTTATCGTGCCTCACAGCGGTTCCTTCTTAGGACCGTCTGTCGTGCACATAATCTTTTCAGATAACCGCTATTTTGCCTTTCGGTTCCTTCACAAACTTCCCGATGACCCAGTAATCCACACTCAATTGGCGAGCCTTTTCTGCGAATCGGGCTTCGTCTGTTGCATCGATGGCGATGAGAAGGCCTCCCGACGTCTGAGGGTCAAATATGATATCGTAAAAGAAGTCCTCTTCTGCAGCCATGATGTGTTCCCGATAGAAATCTCTATTTCTGTACAACCCTCCGGGCACGATGCCTGACGCGGCTAATTCAGGGGCCTCATTGAAATAAGGAAGTCTCTCTTTATGGACCTCCACGCCTACGTTCTCCTTGATCATCTCTTTCAGGTGGCCTGCAAGGCCGAACCCCGTTACGTCAGTAGCTGCATGAGTTCTGACGGAGAGCATGACTTCCGAAGCGCCTCTGTTAAGCTCTGCCATCACCTCAATGAGCTTTTTGATGGAGGCCTCGTCGAGCAACTTTCCCTTGATGGCCGTATTCAAAATCCCGATACCGAGCGGCTTGGTCATAATAAGAAGGTCCCCCGGCAGAGCACCTGAGTTGAACACGACCTTGTCGGGATGCACGAGCCCTGTCACCGCAAGTCCGTATTTTATCTCGGCGTCGTCAACACTGTGGCCTCCGAGAAGGCTCACGCCGGCTTCGCGGATTTTATCCGCTCCGCCCCGAATGATCTCCTTCAAAATCTTGATGTCGAACCGCTTTGGCGAAAAGCAGACGATGTTCATCGCTGTCCTGGGCACGGCGCCCATGGCGTAAATATCACTCAGTGAGTTGGCTGCCGCAATCTGGCCGAACCAGTAAGGATCATCGACTATGGGAGTAAAAAAATCGACCGTCTGGACCAGGGCAAGATCGTCCGTAATCCGGTAGACGCCGGCATCTTCAAAACCTTCTATTCCCACGATCACGTTCTCATCTACGGGTATGTCGATACCACAGAGTATCTCAGATAGATCACCCGGACCTATCTTGGAAGCTCAACCCCCTCCCTGAACGTATTTGGTCAACTCCACGTCCATACGACTCCTTTCCTCATGATTTACTCGATTCGCCCTGTCAGTCAATCAATCCTTGCCCCTCGAGAGGGCTTTGTGCCTTCTGCGAGAGGAGGCCTCCAAGCCAATTTCGTCTATGTCTATGTATTTCGTCTCCCCGTCGAACTTCTCGATGCCTGCATAGTAACAGCAGCAGTCGCTCGACAGATTGTTGTCAAATACCCTGAGTTTCCCATCCTGAAAATTGACACGAACATAACAAAATCCCCCCGGGAGTTCCGATGCGCGTTCCTCCACTACGACGCCCATGCCCCACCGCATGAACCGCTTGTGGTACACGCGGTCGCCCACCTTCAGGTATAGTCCTCTCTTCCTTGCCATGCCTTTAGGTTATAACACATCTCGAAGACGGTGAAAAGCCAATAGGTGTGAGACAAGATAATCGTGGATTCCAGCTTTTCAAAGAGGTACAATTGAGAAACGGAATAGAACGACACCGAGGTGTTATGAATGAACAAAATCATGGAAACTGTGCCCAACTTCAGCGAAGGAAGAAGCGATGCTACCATCGCACAAATCCTGGCATGCTTTAAAGATAGGGATGGTGTAAAACTCCTCGACCTTCACAGAGACGTAGACCATAACCGGATGGTCGTGACCGCCGTAGGCGAACCTCACGCCCTGAAACATGCAGTGGTTGAAGCCGTCGGCGTTGCGATTCAGCTCATCGATATGCGAACCCATCGCGGAGAGCATCCGCGCATGGGCGCGGTGGATGTTATCCCCTTTATTCCCGTACGAAATGTGACCATGGAAGATGCAATAGCCCTCTCAAAGGAAGTAGCTAAGACTATCTGGGCGAAATACCGCCTTCCTGTCTTTCTCTATGAAGAGTCAGCATCGACGCCCGACCGTAAAGATCTGGCTCATGTACGAAAAGGTCAGTTCGAGGGTATGGCGGAGAAGCTCATGGCCGACGAGTGGAAGCCCGATTTTGGAGAGAGAGAAATGCATCCGACCGCAGGCGTCGTGGCCGTGGGCGCTCGTATGCCGCTCATCGCGTTTAATGTCAATCTCGACACCAATGACATTGAAATAGCACGGCGTATCGCGCGAACGGTGCGCTATTCGAGCGGAGGGTTGAAATACTGTAAGGCCATCGGCATCGCCCTCAAACAAAGGAATGTTGCCCAGGTCTCCATGAACATGACGGATTACACCCAAACACCCCTCTATCAGGCCCTCGAGCTTGTGCGTACAGAGGCCAGACGGTATGGAGTGGGCGTTCTCGGCAGTGAAATCGTGGGCCTCGTTCCCCTCAACGCTCTTGTGGATTCGGCAGCTTACTATATGGGCCTCGAAGATTTCGACGCTGACAAGATTCTGGAAGCGAAGCTCATGGAATGACGGACGCAAGAAGTATATATCATCGGGCTTCCCTTGAGGAAGCTCGGGGCCGCTCCCTTGGTATGTACTGCAACACGCATTATAGTATATTGAGATTGTGGCTGAATATCAGCAGGTAATAATCTGATGCAATGGCTTTATCCACACCGCTTGAAAGAGATAGACCATGGGTCGTAACAAAGTCAGGGAAGTGCCCTCAAAGGTCCTGTCGGGCGTCTTTCTCTCGATCCTCGCGATTCTAGTCTTTTTGTTCTGGGTGAGCTATCACTACGTGAGACCGTTCCCGCCCAAGTCGCTCACCATGGCTACCGGTATGCAGGGCGGCGCATTCACCTATTTCGGTGAGCGCTACCGGCAGATATTGGCCCGGGATAATATCCGACTCGGATTGCGTCTATCCTCAGGGGCTGTGGAGAACCTAAGGCTCTTACAGGACAAGTCCCAGCATGTTGACGCAGGTTTCATACAGGGAGGCATAGCCAAAAGCGAGGACACATCCGATCTTGTCTCTCTTGGGAATCTCACCTACACACCATTGTGGGTATTTTACCGGGGTAGTGAAGTTCTCGATGACCTTTCGCAACTTAGTGGGAAAAGAATCGCCATCGGGCCGGAAGGGAGCGGCGTGCGAAAATTCGCCCTCGATTTGCTGAAGGCTGCCAACGCTTCGGGTCCTAAAACGGTACTGTACGAGTTTCCGTACTCATCCAATGTGAAGGCTATACGGGAAGGAAAGGTGGACGCTGTGATGGCCTTCGGCGCCGCCGACAACCAGTACGTGGTGAGCCTGCTTAACACCCGGGGTGTAAAGCTGATGAACTTCGTCCAGGCCGAAACATATACCAGGCTGTTTCCAGATTTGGCCCATGTAATTTTACCAAGAGGGATTCTCAACCCTTCAAAAAGATTTCCCGCCTCGGATATCCACCTGCTTTCCCCCAGGGTTGACCTCATTGTGCGCAAGGACTTGCACCCGGCACTCGTCTATCTCTTGCTCAAGGCTTCCGTAGAGATTCATAGCGGAGCCGGATGGGTGCACAAGGCCGGGGAGTTCCCTGCACTGAATAAACAGGACTTTGCCATTAGCGAACAGGCGCGACGATTCTACAAGTCGGGTGGCTCCTTTCTCTATGATTATCTTCCCTTCTGGGCCGCCACATTCATCGACCGTATGCTGCTTATACTCATTCCTCTCGGCGTGGTGCTCATCCCGCTATTGGGAATTACGCCGTGGATATACACCTGGCGAAACCGGTCCAAGTATTATCGCTGGTACCGCGAACTGAGGCGTATAGAAAGAGGGTCCGTGGCGCAGACAGAACCGGAGAAGATCACTGATCTCATCAGGAAATTAGACGAAGTTGAGGCGACTGTGAGCAAAATTCGTGTATCCATCGCCTTTTATGATGAACTCTTTATCCTCAAAGAACACATACACATGGTGCGTCGTGAGCTCTTGGGGATGCGCGACGCGTCAGCCCAAAGGTCCGCTCATCCGGCCGGTGAAAAGGGCCGGTCGCAGGAAGGGGGTGGGCAAGGCTCGGAGGCGCCAGAATCTTGATAAGCCTCCCCACCGTTACTTCCCGCACCTTCCTCTCGAGCCGGCAAGCACAAAGCGGCCGAGCACCCTATTTATATATGCCGCAACCGAATACGTAGCCGTCGTACCCCTCGACATATGCAGTTTTGTCTTCATACTTGTTCGTAGTTGGGTTGAGAAACTTATAATCCTGCCACCCCTTGCCCTTGGTCTTTACCAGGTCGATCCTCTCCTTCACATAGAATTTGCCGTCCGGGTCTTTGGATTCAATGATATTTTTTCCTATTAATCCCTTAGTCACTGGACGCGCCACCGCTGTGCCAGCCATATCGTACACAAAAACGTAGAGATCGCCTTTCTTGAATCTGCCGTTGGGATCGTCAATCTCCGCGAAGGCTTTCTCCTTCCCTTGCCCCTTATAAGCGGCAATCGCCTTTTTTACAAGGCCTTCCGCATCCGTCGCACTATCCTTCGAAACGGAAAAACCCACCACACCAAATACAAGCATACAGACCATCGCCACTCCAGCAACTACTCTTCTCATATGAGCCTCCTCAGATAGATTGTGATGCAATTCCAAGTTTATCGGCTTGGTAAGAATATTCTTTAGTGGTTTTCCATGAAAAGTTCGCAGCGGCCTATATGAAAGGCAGGCTTCACGTGAAGACCGCGTGTGATCTCAAGACCATGCCACTGCAGCAGCACGCGTCTCTCACGCAGTCGGGCCACGGACCGGCCATCTTATCCGAAAGAAAAGGCCTTCTGTTTGAAAAGTTTGAGTGTCGCGCCGACGATTCCCGGGTCGTACAAGGTGCCCCTTCTGACCGAGATCTCCTGAAGCGCAAGGTCGATGCCGAGAGCGGGACGGTAGGGTCGATGAGAAGCCATTGATTCGATCACATCGGCCACGGCAAGAATTTTGGCTTCTTCAAGGATATCTTCGCCCAAAAGGCCTGACGGATAACCCGATCCATTGAGCCGCTCGTGGTGCTGAATAATGGCGGTTGCCAGAGGCCAGGGAAATTCAATTCCCTCCAATATTTCGTATCCTGCCCGGGAATGCTCTTTAATGAAATCGAATTCGTACTCCGTGAGCCTGCTCGGCTTACAGAGAATTTCAGAAGGAACGATGATCTTGCCGATGTCATGGAGGAGACCCATAGTCCGGATACCGTCGCACCTGTCCTCGGAGAACCCGATCTCTTTGCCTATTGCCCTTGCCAGCTCTGCGACCCTGGACTGATGGCCTGCCGTGTACGGGTCGCGGATTTCCACTATTTTCGACAGGGCCATGACAACTCCATTCAAGGCCTTGCGCAAAGAATCGGTCTTCTCCTGCACCCTGTGTTCAAGCTGATCGTTGAGCTTCCTCAGTTCCTGTTTCGTCTGCGCGAGGCTCTCGTTCTGATAGAGAAGATTTTTATAAGTGGAGAAGAGGAAATTGAATGTTTGTGGCGAGGATGCCGACCCGTTGGATGGGGATACGTCGAGAAAGATTTTGCTGCCTGTCTCCTCATAATGATCCCCCCCGGAAAATATGTGGCCCACCATTGAAAGGAGCAGCGTTTCACTGTATGGTTTTGTGAGATAGAAATCTGCGCCGGAGTTGAGTCCTTCCACGACGTTTCCGAAATCGGACATCGAGGTAAGCAGAATGACTGGAATGTCCTTAAACGCCTTGTCACTCTTCAGTCTGCGACAGAATTCGTAACCATTCACTCTGGGCATCCACACATCGCTGATCACGAGATCGTAGGCGGACTCGCCGAGCATGGCGAGACCCTTGGCCCCGTCGTAGCCTACCCGTACATCGTACCCTGCATTTATGAGGATTTCTGCAAGAGAAGTGGCCTGCAGTCGGCTGTCTTCCACGAGCAGGATACTCTTGACGCGCTCGGCCCTCTGTGCGGAATGCCCTCTATTCATAACACTGCCCTATATCACTGGGAACCAAAAACATCACGGCCGTTTTTGTTTTAGCCGGTTGCTGTCCGCATTATTTGGTCATCCCTTTCCTGGCCGCATATAAGGGCAAGCTCCTCGGCAGAAAACACTTTATCAGTGTCAAGGATAATGATGAAGTTCTCGTCCTGCTTGCCGATGCCCTTGATAAATTCCATCTTCAGGCTCGTGCCCATCTTGGGTGGGGCCTCTATGTGCTGAGATTCCAGTTCAAAGACCTCTCTCACGGAGTCTACGAGGGCCCCTATGATCGCGCCTTCCCCGTCGAAATCTGTTTCCACGATAATAATGCAGGTATCGACCGTTTTTTCCGTTTCCACAAGGCCGAGTTTGAGCCGCATATCCACTACCGGCACAACACTTCCCCGTAGGTTGATGATACCCTTCATGAAGTCAGGCGTCTGAGGTACTTTAGTAACGGTTGAATATTCCAGTATCTCTCTTGCGTGAGAAACGTCCAGTGCGAAGACCTCCTGCCCAAGCGCAAAAGTGAGGTACTGACGTGTATCGGTTATAGATGATAGAGCCATTGGACTACCTCCTTTTTATCGCCTTTTCGGGCAGGTATGGGGACGGCTTTGAGTAACGAGGCCAGTCTCTCCTGCCCGTTTCCGGCTAAACACCCTGTTAGAGCTTTTCAAATTCGTCATCAAGCGTATCTTGAGCGCCTCCGAGATCGAGAATTGCTCCCGATGCCTTTGCTTTTGTCGGGTTCTTCGCGGACGCTACCGTAGCCGCACTCTTTCCCCGCGCATGGGCCACGGTCTTCATGGCCTGAGGCTTGTTGACATGGAGATTCTTCGCCGGGCCGTCCTTCCTCTCAGTCTTGAAGAACGCAACGGCGTCTTGCAACTGTCTCGATTGGGAAGAGAGTTCTTCCGATGTCGAGGCCATTTCCTCAGTGGCCGAGGCGTTTGCCTGGATGACCTGATCGAGCTGCTGAATCGCCTTATTGATCTGATCGGCCCCTGCGTTCTGCTCGTTACTGGCCGCATTGATTTCACTGACAAGCTCGGCTGTTCTCTGAATGTCAGGTACTATCTTGTCAAGCATCCTGCCGGCTTTCTCCGCAACGTCCACGCTGGATTTGGAAAGTTTACTTATTTCCGCCGCCGCTTTCTGGCTTCTCTCCGCCAGCTTTCTTACTTCGCTTGCCACAACGGCAAAACCCTTACCGTGCTCGCCTGCCCGGGCCGCCTCGATGGCGGCGTTTAACGCGAGCAGGTTGGTCTGGCGGGTTATCTCCTCGATGATGACGATCTTCGTAGCAATATCTTTCATGGCGGTCACCGTTTCCACAACCGCCTTGCCGCCCTCTTTTGCGTCCTGGGCCGCCTTTAAGGCGATCTTCTCAGTCTGCTGTGCATTGTCGGCATTCTGTCCTATATTGGATACCATCTGCTCCATGGATGAAGATACCTCTTCGGCTGCAGATGCCTGTTCAGAAGCCCCCTGCGCCATCTGTTCGGCGGAGCTGCTCATTTGCTGACTGCCTGCGGCGACGTTATCGGAAGCGCTCTGCACATCATTGACGATGGTCTTCAGTTGCTCGACCATATTCTTCATACCTTGCAGAAATTGTCCGGCCTCGTCCACGCTGTTCGTCTCGATATTGATCGTGAGGTTGCCTTCCGAAAGCTCCCGCGATATTTGAACAGCCTGGTTGAGGGGCCGCGTGATGAGCCGCGAGACGAGGTAGGCGATGAAAAGCACAAGAAGCGCAACGGCGACGGTCACGATGAGGATCTGGGTCCGGATTTTCGCTATTTCGGCGCTCACATCGTCAACATAAATTCCGCTGAAGACAATCCATCCCCACTGGGGAAAAAGCTTCACATAGGTGAGTTTTGGCGATGGTTTTGTCTCGTTTGGTTTGGGCCAGTAGTATTGGGTAAAACCTTCACCCTTTTCCTTGGCTATCCTGACAAATTCCTGGAAAAAAGCCTTGCCGCGCCCATCTTTCTCGTTCATCATATCTTTGCCTTCGAGTTCGGGCTTGATAGGGTGAATGATCATCTTGCCGGTGAGATCCGATACACCGAAGTATTCGTTTCCCTGATATCTTAAGCCCTTGATGTTCGCATAGACCCTTTTCTGCGCCTCATCGGACCGCAATTCGCCCGATTTCACCCTTGATTCATAAGAACTGATCAGGGTATAGGCCACATCGACCACATTCTTCGTGGCGTTCTCTTTTTCACTCATGAGATGGCTCTCGAGGACCGGGATGAAATAGAACAACATTCCCAGTACGACGAAGAGCATGGTAAATACGGATATGCTCATGATCTTCGTGGCAATTCTCCAATCCTTAAAACGTTTCATGGTAACCTCCGCTTATGTGTATTTTTAAATCCCTTCTATTTAATGGGCACCGCTTTTTTTCAGTGCGCCCTCGCATGGTTTTGGTTTCTCCCATTCCCTTCAGAAACATTTCAGCCGAACACGGCCTGGGCCAGCTCCGCGTTACGCAGCACCTTCGGCACATCGACAATGAGGGCCACGGATCCGTCGCCCAGGATCGTGGCTCCGGACACGCCTTTCGCGTCCTTGTAAATCTTGCCAAGATTCTTGATCACCGTCTGGTGCTGCCCGATCACGTTGTCTACAACAAGTCCGACCCTTTCTCCATTAGCACCTGTCACGACGATCTGCTCGATATCGGGTAGATCACCGTTTATACCGAATTCGTTCCTCAGCCGTATATACGGGACGAGCTCTCCTCTGATATAAGCAAGGTTTTTGCCGTGGGATTTCTGTACATCATCTCTCGTCAGTTCGATGCATTCTTCCACTACAGAGAGGGGAAGCACGAAGTATCGATCCGTGACAGTCACGAGAAGGCCTTCGACAATGGCAAGTGTGAGCGGCAGTTTTATTGTCACCGTGGTGCCCACACCATTCTCGCTTTGAATATCTATCGAGCCCTTCAAGCCATCTATGGTCCTTTTCACCACGTCCATTCCAACGCCTCGGCCGGAGATATTGCTTACCTGTTTGGCCGTTGAAAACCCGGCCTGGAATATGAAATCGTATATCTCCCTGTCGGAAAGATCCGCATTGGGCTGGGCAAGTCCCTTTTCCACGGCCTTCTCAAGGATAGCGTCTTTTATGAGACCGCGGCCGTCGTCCTCAATTCTAATGATCACGTGGGCCCCGGAATGCGTGGCGGAAAGGCGTATAGTTCCCTTTCTTTCCTTATGAGACTGCTCGCGCACGTCAGGGGGTTCGATGCCGTGGTCTATAGAGTTTCGTATGAGATGGACCAGGGGATCATTCAACCTCTCCAGGACCGTCTTGTCGAGTTCGGTCTCCGCCCCCTCGGTCACAAGCTCAATCTCTTTGCCGAGATCACCGGACAGATCCCGCACGAGTCTTCTGAACCTGCCGAAAGTTGACCCTATGGGGAGCATTCTCATGCTCATTGCGCTGTTTCTCAACTCCTCAGTGAGACGCTCGACCTGTTCGGAAATAAGCATGAGTTCCGGGTCCTCTTCTTCGTTCGCTTTTCTGTCCAGGCCGGCGTGCAGTGTAACAAGCTCACCTACGAGATCAATAAGCCTGTCCAACTTATCTGAAGAGACCCTGATGCTGGAGACGGCCTCCTCCTTGTGCTGCTTTTCCTGCCTCTTCTTCACCTGTTCCTGTTCGGCAAGGGCTGACTGAATCTTCGCAGGTGACACAACACCCCTGTCTATGAGCATCTCGCCGAGTCGTTTCTGCCCTTTCAGCGTATCGTCCAACTCTTCACGCTTGAGATCGTTCCGTTCTACCAGGATCTCGCCAAGTTTCTTGGGTGCCTCTGTATCGGAGTACCCCTCGTCGGCAACCTTTATGGTGATATCAGCGAGAGATTCGACGAAGATAAACGCATCTTTGATCGCATCCTCTCCCTCATCAGTCGTAAGGACAATGTCCCAGTAGAGGTAACAGAGCTCGGGCTCGTAGTCCTCAAGTAACGGTATGCGGTCCAGGTGAGCCACCACAGCACAGCTGCCGAGTCCCGCCAGTTCGCGGAAAATGCCGATGGGATTTGTCCCGTCGGCAAAGAGATCCGTCTTGGGCTCAAAGCGAATCCTGTACGTAACGTCGCTCACCGGGGGGACGGTTGACGTTGTCTCTATCTTATCCTCTGCAGCGGCACTAGTAACGGGTCCATGAGCGGGATTCAGTTCCTCAAAAGCCAACCGAACACGGCTGATCAGGGTGTCCTCTCGTGTCTCTTCCTTGAGCATCATGCGCAGGCAATCACGGGCCTTAAGGGTAAGATCTATGAGCGCCTTGGTGACGGGGAATTTGTCCTTTCTCACAAGATCGAAGATCGTTTCCACTTCGTGGGCGAAGACGGCAATCTCATCAAAGCCGAACATGGCCCCGGACCCCTTGATCGTGTGCAAGCTTCTGAAGACCCTGTTCACCAGTTCTTTGTCTGACGGCACACGTTCGAGTTCGAGCAACGAATCCTCGAGCTCTACAAGTTGTTCATCAGCCTCTTCGCGATACGCCTTTTTGTGGGCATCATTCATCCGAGCACCCTCCTTACAACGGTCAAAAGTTGTTCCGGCTTGAACGGTTTCACAATCCAGCCGGTGGCCCCTGCGGCTTTACATTCCTGTTTTTTGGAATCCTGTGATTCCGTGGTGAGCATTATTATGGGAAGAAACTTATATGCAGGGTTCGCCCTCATCTCCTTGATAAGCCCCATGCCGTCGAGGTTCGGCATGTTGAGATCGGTAAGCACCAGGTGAACCTGGGTACCTGCCAGCTTTGAGAGCGCATCTTTCCCGTCCACCGCTTCAACTACCTCGTATCCTGCATCCCTCAGGGTGAAGCTCACCATCTGCCTGACGCTGCCCGAATCATCAACGGTCATTACACGCCTGACGCTCATCTCTCTCTCCCTTTATCAATAGACATGTGCTGCCTCCATCGGGTGCACACCCCTTCTGACAGTCATACCCTGCATCAGCAGCCATCTTGAAGAACACATCGGGAACCGGGCCGGTAAAAGAAAGATGCTTTTTCAGAGCGAGGGCCGTTTTGTGGGCTGCGCAAAAGAACTGGAGCGCGCTCAGATCCACATCGGCAACACCTTCCAGAGATACTGCCACGCTCGGATATTCCTTGAGCAGGATTGAGAAGATGCGTTGCAATTCCTTGCCGTCGAGTATGCCGAGCTCTCCGCTGATCGTAACCGTTGCCTTCTCGTCTGATTTTTCAGTTGTTACCAGTGCCATCTTTGCCTCCTCGCTCTCTCTTATCAGAATAGTTCCACATTATCTCCAAGCCCCTCGTCGCTGTGTCCTGTATGGCCCGTGGCGACCGGTGCGTTGTACCCCATATAGCCGGTCTCAACTCCTGCTTTTTCTTCCTTGAACCCGGTCACAAGGTTATGGATATCCCGTTCGCTCAACATCGTGTACTTGCCCGCGTAATGCCGCAAACGTTGTTCCCGGTTCTTCTCATCCCACTCTGGTGCGATCCGGGCCGCTTCCTTGGAAATCGTATCTAAATTCGATATGGCGGAAGCGAGGACTTCTTCAAACCGTTTTTGCACGGTTGTATGCGAGACCGTCTGCAGTATGTTGCCGGAGAGGTGTTCGCTCGACTCACTGATGTTTGTGAGCAGGGATGCTATCTGCGTGTTCACCCTTCGAAGTCTTTCGGCAAGAGACTTGAGTTCACCGGCCACGATGACTGTTTCTGACTCTCTATCGCTCTCATTGTTTCCGGTGTAGGAACGTATCCGTTCTGTAGCCGAGATAACGTTGGTCAATACGTCCGATATGATCATCTTCTGTTGGGTCGCGTCCGACGATAGCTTTTGTATGGCCTCCGCAATAATGCCGAGAGGCGCTCCGGCGCTTCCCGCATGAGCTGTCTTAACCCGGGCATTGAGTGCAATCAACTGAATCTCATCGCTAATGTACTCAATGTCATCCACAAAGCCCGACATAACGGACCCGGTTTGAAGAAAAGTGTCCATCGCTTGAGACAAATCCTGGCTCGCCTTCGAGCTCTCGCTGAGAGATGACACTGCAAGCCCGATCTGTCCCTCGATCTCCGTAAGGAACGATGAGGAAAGTTGATCCGTCACGCCGGTAAGGTTCTTTGCCTCTTTCGCTATCTCATTGACGCTGTCTGATATGTGGACGAGGTTATCCTTAATATTGCCGATTGCTGCCACGATTTGTTTCTTCGAATCTTCGAGCTGGGCAGTCTGGAGTTCGCATATATCTGCCGCCTCATGTACCAGGCGGGTATCGTCTCCGTCTACGCCTGAAGGGTCCTTGTCGTTACCGCCGCGGTCTTTGCTAATCTCTTGAGAGAAACTTAATATGGCCTCTTCAACGTGTTCCACCTTCTGTCGGACGATATCGTGGAACTGCATAGAGGAAACCATTTCCCCTATGTGCTTTGCAACCGCCTCCGATTGGCCGCTTATCATGCTCGTGACATGTCTCGATGATTCATTCTTGTTCCGCAACAAGGCGAGGCCCGAGTTGACCTTGTCAAGAACGGTCCGGCCGTGTTCTCTCTGTCTTATCTCTATTGATGAAATGTGTGCCATGTTCCGGCCAACCGTGTCACGCAGCGACTGCGCGTTCAATGTGATACCCGCGGTCTTTTCGCTTATCTGAACGGAAAGTCTTTCAATATCATCGGCAAGGGTTAAGAATCCGGCCTGATCGCTCCCCAATTGCGCGCTCTCTATCTTGATCGATATACTGAGGATAACGAGTAGTTTTACAATCTTTGCGAAGCTCGTGAGCGGTTTCTGGACGTTCTCAACAGCCCTCATCGTATCCTGCAATGCGGTCAGCTTCCGAGAGAATTCCGTTTGGGTGATCTCAAGACCGTGGCCCACGCTTTGTGTTGTCCTCTCCAATCCCTCGATGGTCTCGGTGATCTCATTGCCAGCCATGAGCTCCACGAGTGAAGAGAGGGTCTTCACAATTCTGCGGGCCTCATCAAAGGAGGCGGCCATCTGCCTGCCCATATCCAGGAAATCGTCTTCCGTGGTGCCCGTAAGATCTTTGAGGGACTCTCCCACTTCGAGAAGCCTCACTGTCCAGTGCGCGGGCAGAATGATTGAATCGTGGTCGCTCGTGCAATACGAGCCTTGTTGTGACGCCATTCCCTTCGTCTAACCTCTTGAATTTGATGTTTTACACTACCAACACCACTACGCGAACGTTATCGGCATACAACTACACGCACTTAAATAGATTTCTTTCTTTTCCGCACTGCCTTAAGGTTTTGGGTGACAATTCTGGACGTTTTTATCTCTAGAAAAAGCGGTGTTTGAGGTCAAAAAAAAGGCCGGTCAAGGTAGAAACCGGCCCATGATTCGAAGTCAGCGGGTACTATTTTTTGATGGCTGCCTTCACCTGATTCACGATGTCTTCACT
>DATKMQ010000089.1 GCA_035541755.1 Syntrophorhabdaceae bacterium | reverse complement strand
ATCGTTGGCTTGCTTGCGGCGCTCGTAGGGCCCAAACTATTTCCAAATCTCGGTAAAGGGAAACAGGCTGCCGCAAAAGCGCAGATTGAATTGCTCGGCCAGGCCTTAGATCAGTTCCGTCTTGACACGGGAAGGTATCCCACTACACAGGAAGGCTTGAACGCCCTCGTTACAAACCCTGGCGTGGATAAATGGGACGGTCCTTACCTGAAAAAGGCCTTGCCTGATGATCCCTGGGGCAAACCTTATAATTACCAGGCCCCGGGAACCCACGGCGAATATGACCTCTTCTCGTATGGTAGCGATGGAGCCCCCGGCGGTGATAAAGAAGCTAAAGACGTTACGAGCTGGGAATGAGATTGACGGTAAGGGTGTTTCCGTACCGTTATGACGTAAAGATGTTCGAAGTGGAAAAGATCGACTGAGGAGAGAGCGTATCAGGACTATCAAAATATTCATGCTTTGTGCGGTTCTTGCTTGCCTGACTCATGGAGCTCACGCCGCTCAGGATCGGGATGTTGCTATCCGAGCGTCTCAAGCCCGTCACCTCGTACAGATCGCTCAGGCTGAGACGTTCGCCCCGGCACCCATTCCCCAGGGAACGCAAATCCAGATTCAGCCTCTACCGGTACTAGCGCAAGCGACTCCGCCGCCTCAGGCGCCGTCTTCAGGTCCTGCCGCAGAGCCTTTTCCCGCCACACCCGCGCAGGTGACTCAACCACAAGCCCCCTCCTCAGGAGAGCAGCCGCCGACACAAACACCGCCGAGAACGCCCTTGAGAAGACCCATGGCAGCGACCGGCGCCGTCTCAGGGTCCATAAGCCTCAATTTTGACGACGCCGACGTGTTTTCCGTGATACAGACCATATTCGGTGAAATTCTGAAAGTCAACTACGTGGTAGACCCCCGCGTAAGGGGCAGGGTTACTTTCCGGTCGGTCTCCCCTGTGAGCACAGACCAGGTGCTTCCGATCATGGAGGTCATACTGAGGATCAACGGCATCGGCGTGGTCGAGGACAATGACCTCTACAGGATTGTACCTTTAAGCGACGTGTCGAGAGAACCATCGCCCGTTTCTTTCGGAAGGGACCCGACCAAGATACCCCCTACGGGGAAATCGATCATCCAGGTGGTCCCCATTCTCTATCTCCAGTCTTCAGAAGTCGTCAAGCTCATCACACCTTTCTTGTCGGCCAACGCCGTGGTCCTTGACGTACCTAAAAGCAATCAGCTCATCATAGTGGATACGGACGCGAGCGTACGGAGAATACTCCAGCTCATCGATACGTTTGATAATGAAACACAGAAGAAGAAGAGGGCCCAGGCGTTTGTATACCCGGTGCAAAACAGCAAGGCAGCGGATATCGCGAACCTCCTTTCTCAGATATTCTTAGGCGCCGCCAGGTCCACAACCTCCAGCACGACCACAGCTACAAGGGCGGGATCCACCTCCACCCCCACATCGGGCATGCCCGGGACAACTCAACAGCCTCTCCCCCAGTCAACCCAACAGCCCTACACGGGCACCACAGGTACAGGCACAAGCCCTATGCTCGTCTCGGAGCTTACGAAGATCTTTGCCGACGAGATCAAGAACACCGTCATAGTCCTTGCCACACCCGAAGATTATGAAACCATAAAGGAAACCATTGTCAAAATAGACACCACGCCTCGACAGGTGCTGATCGAAGGTCTCATCGCCGAGGTAACCCTGACGGACGATTTCACCCTAGGACTCGCCTACGCCTTCAGCACAACGTTTAACTATGAGGGCGGACGGATTCAAGGCGATCTTGCCCTCAACGCCGCCAATCTTGTTGCGCCAAGCAGCAGCTCATCAAGTTCAACATCGAACCTGCCGGCTTTGGCACAGGGTTTCAGTTATGTGGGCGTGGATGCGAGGGGCAACGCCAGGGGGCTCATCAACGCGTTAGCCACAAACTCGAAAAGTAAGACATTGGCCGCCCCGCACATACTTGTTTCAGACAACCGCGAGGCTCATATCCAGGTGGGTAGCCAGGTGCCTATCGTGACCTCATCCATACTCAATACCACCGGGAGTATCAGCACCACATCAACGGTCCAATATAAGGATATCGGCATCATCTTGAAAATCAAGCCCCAGGTCAATGAGAGCGGCCTCGTGGCCATGGAGATGTCGCAAGAGATATCGGCCCTTGGCGACTCGGTGGACGCAGGCAACGGTCAGAAGGAGATAACGATCAATAAAACTGAAGCGGCTACCAACCTTGTGGTCCATGACGGCCAGACTATCATCATCGGAGGTCTCATACGGGAGGATCACACGAAAGGGTACACGGGCATCCCCTGGTTCAACAGGATACCCATACTGGGGTACCTCTTCGGTACCACAGCAACCACGAAGATTCGGAACGAGACGGTTATTTTTCTTACACCTCACGTAATCAGAAACGCCGAGCAGGCAGGCAGCATCACCTCCGACTTTATGGACCGCATAACCGGCAGTAGCAATGGGGCCTTACGTAAAGAAGAATTGCTCAATGGCGGTCTGCAGACAAAGAAAGGTGCACCGGATTCGTCCGATACGGCTATCCCTCCGCGTGAAGGTGCCTCCCCCACCAACCAATAGCGGGCGTCCGTTATTCACAATTTCAACAATATTTGCTAATAGGCTTGATCCGCGGCTGGAGGTATAAGGCCTCGCGGCCCGCGTGAAGGATTCCTCTGCATTTGCGGAGACGCCTGTTGGGCCCCGGATTGGGACGGCGTGGGCATGGACTGGGTAAATGGGCTCGCAGCGGAGGGAACGGAAGTCGCCTGTGAGGTGGTCGTTGTCGCGGCAGAGCCGGAAGGTCTCATGGTGGTTGATATGGCTGATGTGGTTGATCCCGTGTCGCCCCTCTGTTTTCCCTCAACGGAGAGTTGCACGACCATGGTCTCGTCGCCCCTCGTTAGCACTATCCTGTCGCTCCCAATCTCTCTCACCACAAAGCCACTCACTGTATCGCCCCTCTTAACGACTGTTTGCCTTTTCCCCCTCCCGGGTGTTGTCTGGGGGGATTTCTTGTCCTCTATATATGCGAGACTCACACCGTTCGTGACTACGGTCCCGTAAAGCACAAGATCAGGTTTCGGAAAGGCCTGCTCGTCTTTTTTTTCCGGAGGTATGACCCTGTCCGGGTGAAAAAGATTATTCTCCGCCACGGTCGTAAAATCTGCGGCAGAGGCCGGTGGCGCCTTGTCGTTTAGCCCCTGCTCCTCGGCCGTAGCCTTTGTTTGCGGCCGGGGCGGCGTATATCGTACATTCATGGAGAAAAGCGGGAGGACCACAAAGAATACGAGAAAGAGAAGTCCCGCCATGAGCAATATGTTAAGGAGGTGCACGTTACTGTATAAATACTTGAGAAAACGCATCCTATTTGCCCCCCGTGAGAGCGGCTACCCTCACTTTCACCATGAGGTCCCTTGGTTCCCGGAAGTTCCTCACCCGCGTATCGAGCTCTTTGATCACAATATAGGGCGTCCGTGTCTCAATACTATAGATCACATCACTCAAGGCCCGCGTGTCCGGCAAGACCACATCCATGGTCACGTTGACGACCTTAAAATTTCCCAGGTCTTCAGGCTTTTCAACCCGTTCGCTCGATATAGTACCGCCTCTCCCCGTAATGATTCCCTTGACCGTATCTTCAAGGGTATTTGCGGCAAGAGAGGATGTGTCTCCCTGGACGAGCTTCGCATCATCGGCCTTCCTCTTTTCCTTAAGCGCCGTGAGCCTGCTCTCAAGCTCGGGTTTTCCCGCGATGATCGTGACGTATCTCTCCAACGTCTTTGTCTTGGCGACCTCCATTTCTCTGACAGAGGCAATATCGGCGCGGACTTTTTCGTATCCGTATTGATATGCGATGAGGACGAGAAGTACGATGATAACAGGGATGGCAAATATGATAAGCCTATTTCTTCTTTCCATCAACCGGCTTTCCTCCTGCCTCTTTAGGTTTTTCCTCTTCGCCCGTGCCAAACCCTTCAATTTCCATCTTGATCACGAATCTGTCGGCGTTGAGCCGTACGTCCCTGATGGTGGGAGATGCAAACTCAACCTTCTTGAAGTACTTCGACTGCTCAAGCTTAGGGAGTATCTCCGAAGCGGAGCCCGCGTACCCTTCGATGTCCACCGTTGTATCGGTGATACGCGTTCTCGTAAGCCACACAGTTTTTGGCAGTATAGTAGTCAGCTCTTTGAGAAGCACGAGCGCGAGAGGGTTCGACTCTTTGAACTTTTCGAGTGTGGTTGTCTCAACGTTTAAGGCATCGAACTCCTTTTGCAGACCTTCTATGCGCCTCACCTCATCCTTTCTCAGCGCTATCTGGCGGTTTATCTCATCCAACCGTCTCTGTTCTCTCTGGAGGGGCAGAAGCACATATGGAATCGAGGTGGCAAGGATGAGTATCACCAGTATTACGGTAGATGCGACGGGCAGTCTTGTCTTTTCGGTGACTCCCTTCCGCAAAAAGTTGAGCCCCTGGGCATCCGGCCACAGACTATCCACAACGCCTCCTACGGCGCTACTCGATATGTTCTGGGTGCCCTGAGCAAGTCTCAGTTTCATGGCGCCGTTTTCTAAAACCTTGACGGGCACCTTCACGTGTCGGTCGAGAGAGACGCGGCCATCTCCCTTCACGGACAAGAGCACCGCGGGGGTCACGCCCTCAGCACGAGCCATGTCTATGAGCGGGTTAATCGCGTTTGCAAGCGTAGCCTCCCGCGTCTCATCGGCGAGGAATGTACCGCCCACCGACTGAGCGAGCAGGTTTCTGCGAATGAGGGCACCTTCGTAACCGTAGGAATCGACTTCAAGACAGATAACATCAGGTTCCTGTCCGGTGTAGGCGCAGAGCGTGGCAAGGTTCGAGAGGTTGACCGTCACCTTCTCCAGGATGATACCTTCCTTAGCCAGTGCTTCCCTGTATTGGTTGATAAGACTCGCCCTGGCGGCGGCAAGTATAAGATCGACTTTTCCATCGTGCTCGTTCAATATCTTGAAATCGTAGCAGGCGTCATCAAGACTCAAGGGTGTCAGCCGATCCAATTCGTACGCAATAACGTCCGTGATTGTCTCCTTCACCGCACCCGGGAGCTCAACGGCCCTGACAATGGCCCATTCTCTGGGGAAGGCGAGCGTTACGCCCGCCTTTGATACCTTAAGTTCTTTCAAAGCCAGCCCGAGCGTGGAGGCAAGGCTTTCCGGGCTCGCATACTTTCCTTCTTCAAATGCGTATTTTCTGAACCTTCTGATGGTGATTCGGGACAAAAAACGCGAGCCGACAACGACCCATATCGCGCCTCTTTCGAGGGAAACGGAAAGACTCGTTTTCGGCATGATCACGCCATCCATAAGGCGTAAGGTGAGGAGGTCCCAGACCGGTCTTAACCGGTCTTTGAGCTTACCGGCAAGATCGGAGCCTGACGCCGAAATATCGGATAATTTCTTAAGTGCTTCTGTCCCTCTCATCATGATATCGCTTGCCTTGTCTTCATTCTCTTTTCGTGCCCAGCTCTTTAGAGGGCATCACTTTCCGCTTTGAGAAAATGCCTTGACACCGGCGGGACTCTTGTAATAGAGCGTGCGGTACGCGCCGTTACCCTCCAGTGACATGGTCGTCTTAACAGTGAATCCGAGCCGTTCGCCAGCCTTGTACCCCGTGGATTCAACGGTGTATATATTTGACTCCGCGAGGCCGATGTAAGGCCCAATCAAAGGGAAACTGCTCCCCACGATGGAGGCCACTTCCGCTAAATTCCTGATCTCTGTAGTTTGCCGAAGGGCGATGATCTGGTCCGCCTTCTCGGGGGACATGCTCGGTAATGCCATGAGGACCTCTCTGGGAGCCGCGTTTACGTTGATCGTAGCTATCCTCGAATAGACCGTGAGAAAGTTGAAGATACCGGTCTTTTCCCCGCTCCCATAGAGGATCTCAGGCGTCATACCCTTTACCATGAGCAACTCCTCCACCGTTTCAAGGTCTGCGTTCTTCGCCTTGTACGGGTTGGGCAGAGACATATAATAATCGCTCTCAGCGCCGTGAAGCCTGCGCAACTCATCGGCATCTCTCCAGTCCAGCAGGGAATCGACGATCGTATCGGCAGTTTCCTTCGATACCCCCTGGTTTACCAGCAGATTGTTCAGTATTATACCAGAAATATCGGTGAGCGTGTTAAGATTGATTTTCCCCGATTCATCGGTGACTGCATAAACATATGAATCGGCGCCCAGCTGGCCTGTATAAGGTGTCCCATCCACATGAATTGTTTCAGTAGACTCCTGAACGGTCTGTCTGTTCTTGTAGATGCCTCTGTAGACCATTTCGGTCGCGGCCCGCTCAAGCCCCGCCTGAGCGAGGAATTGTTTCTCCATACCTTCCTTGAAGAAGAACGTGGCGTGGGTCTCCGTCCTTACCATAAATGAAAACGAGAGCGCAATGACCACAAGAATCGTGAGTATCCAGAGCACGAGCAAGAGGGCGATGCCTTTTTCCGATAGCATCATCCTCGCTGCGACGCTTTCTTTTTCACGTCGGCACCCGACTTTTTCCGGTGCTCCTCGTTTCTTATGCATTATCCGCCCGTTATCCTATCTTCACCAAGGTTTGTACCTCTATCGCGTCAAGGTCCCCCGAGCTTTCATTGGGATGATGAGAGCCGTCTCGCTTGATCCTTCCGCAAGTCTCAGCCGTACTTTCAGGGGAAGTGAGGTGGTATCATTCCACTCCTCGATCCACACTCCTTCATCCTCCGTGGGGTCCTTAAAATAGTATTCAAAGGCGATTTGATTAAGACCAAAAAGAAGTAACGTCTCCCTCGAGTTCTTCGCCCCGATCGTACCCTCCGACGCGTACAGGCTCTTCATCCCGTTGTTATCGGATTTGATGGTATAATCTACAATCACATATCCTTTTTGTCCGCCCCAGATCGAATAGTTGGTGGTGAGCCTCATGGTGTTCGCCGTGCCCTCAAAATAGTAGCGCTTCTGAGCCTCCTCTTCGAAGGAGAGCGGCGCCGCGGACTCTATCTGCGCCTCGATTAAGGCAAGGGAAGTCCTGTATCTTTCGAGGGATTCGATCTTTCGTTCGCCTTTATCCACGGATCGATAGCTCATCCGCATGCCCCCGGAGGTAATAACCACGATAAGAGCGATGAGGACAATGGAGATGATGAGCTCAAGCAGGGTAAAGCCTCTTACCGAGCGGGCAACACTGACCATCCTGTTCACGCTTTTTTGCATTCGCTTATCCTGGCCCTAAATCCTTCTCTGCACCATCTTCATGGTGCGCAAAGTCAACGACCTCTCTTTTGCATCTTTCTGCCAGTGAAGGGTGAGCACGACTTCGAGAAGTTTGACCGGAAGCTCCTTTGTCCTGTCCGAAAGGGTGTCGGCCACGCTCACATCAAGGCGGTACCCATCGGGTGTGGCCTGAGTCCATGAACTTACATCCAGCTTTTCGTTTTCGAGCACTTCGCGCATCAACGCATCGGCCTTCACGCATGCCTTGACGTAGTCTTCGGAAGCCGTGAGGTTTCTCAGATTCGATGAGAAGAGCTGAAAGACAATAGTCACCGCAATGCCAAGGATGGAGAGCGCCACCAGGACTTCGAGCAGTGTGAAGCCGAGCTCGGACCTGCGGAAACCCTGGTCAGAAACGGTACGTGCGCTTCTTCTCGCGCCTCTCATAGGGATCACCTTCGTCATCTACGCACAATCACCGCACCCACAACCGGGTCAATTTGAATGAGAAAGGTCCTCTTCTTATAACCGAGCACCACGGTCCCGCCCTCCACGCCGGCGCCCGCCTGAAATAAGATCGAATACCGGCCGCTATGGATTTCTCCTGATATCGGATCGTCCACCATTATGGAAATCTCGGGCGGTATGGTCCTCGCGGTTACGCCCTCTATGCCATACTGTCGGGTATCCAGATTGATGGTGAAAATCTGCTGTTCACCCCGGTTCTGCGCGAGCGATTTGGTCTGCCTGATGCTTGCGGAGAGTTCCCGCGCCGCCGCACTGAGCCGGGCGGAAGGAAGCGCGTTGGTAAATGAGAGCGCAGCCAGCCCAAAAATGACGGCCACAAGAACAAGGACTATAATGATTTCAAGGAGGGTAAATGCCCTCGTGCACCCAAGAGATTTCTGCAAAGAAGACCGGAAAATTATTAAGCTTCTCATCCGGCGAGACATGGGACTAGATTCCTGTTCAGGTTTCAAAACGGCAGGTCCATGATACTGAATACCGAGAGGAGTATGGAGATAATGATGAAACCGATAACAAGACCCATAATGAGAATCATAATCGGTTCTAAGAAACTCACAAACCTTTTGACGGCTTCTCTCAAGCTTTTCTCATAGGCGGTGGCAACTTTAAGAAGCATAGTATCGAGCTGTCCGGTCTCTTCGCCCACCTTTATCATAGACAGGGCAAGTGGGGGGAAAACATTGGCTTCGCTTAATGGAGCGGCTATGCCCTTTCCTTCTTTAGCGCCTTTGGCAACGCCATCAAGGCCCACGGCTATGACCTGGTTGCTGATTACATCTTTGGCGTTGTTTAACGCCTGCAGAAAGGAAACACCGCTCTTGAGGAGGGTACCAAGGGTCCTGCAGAACCGGGCAGTTTCGAGCTTTCGCACCACATCGCCCACAAGCTTGAGTTTTAACGTATCCCATTGTAACCTTCCCGTCGTTGATCGTATATAGGACTGTGCGATGATCCAAAGCGCGATAACGACCGATAGACCGGCCCACCAGTATATCTTCATGAAGTTGCTCACGCCGAGCAGGACACGGGTGGTAACCGGCAGGGCGCTCCCGAACTCGGAAAAGATAACGGAGAACCTGGGCACCACGAAGATCAGGAGAATGATGATGGAGATGCCACCGACGAAAAAGAGTATAGCAGGGTAGATCATGGCTGAGACTACATGGTCCTTCAATTCCTTGGTCGACTCGAGGAATTCGTTGAGCTTGTCGAGGACAACATCAAGCACCCCTCCCGTTTCACCTGCACGTATCATATTTACGTACAGACGAGGAAAGGTTTTTGGGTGTTTCTGGAGCGCCTCGGAGAACGACCCGCCCTCGCGTATGGATTTGAGCACGGAGTCGACGATCTCCTTCATGGCCTTGCTTTCGGACAATTCGGAGAGGATATTAAGGCTCCTGTCAAGGGGCAGGCCGGCGGAAAGCAGTA
>DATKMQ010000088.1 GCA_035541755.1 Syntrophorhabdaceae bacterium | reverse complement strand
GGAAAGGAAAGGCAATCCGTCTATACCCGGGGGCTTTAAGGAGGGCCCGGCCACTCATGCGCTGTCCCGAATAATCCCCCTTGAGAATATACAATGCGCTTTCTGGCTCTATAGAACAACCGAGGAGATACTGGGAAGGTTCTCCGTCACCCTTCCATACAAAGAATTAATACAGATCAAAAACGCACTCAAAAAGCTGGAGGATGATCAGTGGCTCAGTAAAGGTGCAACGGTAAGGTTCACAGACGTTCTCAACGAGGAGACAAATGTTGACAAACTCTTCAACCTTCATAAGCGCAAGGGCGTCAGCAATCTGAGATCCTTTCCGTTCAACCTCCTTTTATATGTCCTCGTAAACGATATAATGCATTATGAAGCCGATCGTATGGATCATGATGAACGTCTTTACGGAATTCCGAAGAAAAGAGTGAGGCCACATTTTAAAGAAATCGGAGATTGTTTTATGGAACAAAGCCCCGCTCGACCGGGTGCAATGACACTCAGGGCCATAGGCAAACGCTATTCAGGAATAAGACGCGAGGATATTCTCTCTCAATTCAAAGAGACCGTTTCTCTGCTCCGCGATGAGGGGATCAAGATTGGCAATCCCTTGCCCTTTCACCCCGACCCGGCAAGCTGTCTTTATGACATCCTACTGCACAGCGATCCTCCCCCGTCCCCGGGCACGGTCCGGTTCGTCGAAGGCGAACGCAAAGTCTTCATGCTCAAACTCGGCTCTCTCATGCGCCATCACAGGTCGTAAAACTCAACTTTATTTTCGTATTTTCCAATTGGAAAATTTAGGAACTATGGCCGAGAAAATGCGATCCTCATAAGTTCGTTTCAATTCCACGATTTATCATTAGACTACTGTTGTACACACAATAACGGCATTGGCTGGCAGCGGATACGAATAGCCATGAAACCGAAACGAGAGGAAACGATTATGCAAACCGAAAACGTTTTTGAAACCCCCGACCTTTACCTATCATCAGCAATCGTCATGATCCTCAAAGTAGAGCCCTCCTATACGGTAAGAAACGATAAAACCTTTTTCTGTTTCCCCGTATCCGATGCGCTCTATAAGACCATGGGTGCATACAACGCAGGGAGAGCACTCTGCGCCATCGAGTATGCGGACACCATCAAGAGGCTCCGTGCCGAGATGCTTTTAAGACGCAAGGCCGGGTACACACATGCCAAGTAACAAGAAGACCGAAGAAGCCTACGCATATTTCTTAAACGGCAGGACAGACGGTCAGGCGTTACTTGCGCTTAACGATATGATCGCCTCCGGACTCTCTCCGGCAACACTTGAAGAAGCTCAGGTCAGGATATTCTCCGGCAGTGCAAAGACGCTAAAGGAGCGCCTGGGCCAGACGCACTTTGAGGGTATGAGCCTCATGCAGGTGAGCCGCTTAACCGAATTCCCCTACTTCAACGAGAAAGGCGAGATTACCCTCTACCGATATAAACCTTCTCCGACCCTCTATAGAAGAGCGGATAACGAACCGGTCAAATACTTACACCCCAAAGACACCCCGGCTATCCCCTACATCCTTCCTCAAGTCTGGGCGGTTCGGGAGAAGACGAATAAACCCCTCTGGATAACCGAGGGAGAAAAGAAGGCCTTAAAGCTCATTGAGCACGGCAGGCCCAGCATATCCTTCCCGGGTGTCTGGCTCTTTCGGGCAGGTAAGAAGAGCGAAGAGACCGAGAGCACATATCTCTGGAGGGAGCTTCAAGTGTTCAGATGGGCCGGAAGGACCGTATACCTCGCGTTTGATGCCGACTGGTGGGTAAACCCCTCAGTGAGAGAGGCGCTCTATGAGTTCGCCTTTAAGCTCTATGCGCTGGGAGCCCTCATCCGGTTCTCGGTATGGCAGGGGGCAAAAGGCATAGACGACCTCCTTGCTAGTCATGATAGGCCAGAGGACACCCTTGCCGATATAGAGAGTCAGGCCAAGGATATAGAAGGCTTTCTCTTGCGCGACCACCGCGGACAGATCATGAAGGCCCTCTACAAGGCCTTATCCGGTGTATCAGGAGTGACCGAGAAAACTCTCGTCAATCTCGTTGCCCGGAAGTTAAACGTTAAGCCCCGGGACGTGATGGGGGACGTGATCCGTATGAGGCAGAACGAGATGAGGAATAAAAGTGATCTCGATCCTTATTCCATGGATGACGAGGGAGGGGTGAGAAGACACCGCCGCGAGCGTGACGGGGGATATACCTACCAGAGTCTTGCAAACTTCACCGCATGGATCAGCGAAGAGGTATTCGAAGACAACGGCCAGGAGACGGCCATGCGCTTTGTCATTGAGGGAAGAAACAAGGAGAAGGAGTTCCCGAAGGTGAGGATACCGGCTCCGCAGTTTAACACTCTTAACTGGGTCATGAATAACTGGGGCACGGAAGCGATCATCGAGCCCGGACAGAATACCAAGGACTATCTGCGCCACTTCATCCAGCAGTACTCAAAGCACAGAGGATATGCGAGACGTATCGTCTATACGCATACCGGCTGGAGGGAGGTCAAAGGGAGCCGGTACTATCTCATGGCAAACGGGGCAATAGGCGGTGAGGGTATCGATGTGGATTTGCCTGGCGAGTTTCTTGAGATGGGTAGGTATTGTCTCCCCCGTACCGTGGAGTATGAGACGGAAGCGATCAGAGTAAGCCTCTCTTTTCTCCATATCGGAAAACCGGATGTCACCTATCCGGGATATGTCTATACCTTTTTGGCGCCGTTGACGAGTATCCTTGAGCCCATCCCCAACTTCTCGGCATACTTCTACGGTGAGACCGGATCGTTTAAAAGCACGGTTGCCACCCTTTTACTCTCCCACTTCGGAGACTTCTCGATCAGTAACCTCTCTAACTTTGACAGCACGGCCAATCAGATAGAGAAGCGGGCCTTCGTCTTAAAGGATACCCTCTATATCCTCGATGACTACCATCCCTCGGCGCAGCAGAAAGAAGCTTCGGCCAAAGAGGCCATCGCCCAGCGGTTAATCAGGGCATGCAGCAACAGGACCGGCAGGGAGAGGCTCAACCCGGATGCAACGGACAAAGGCAAGTATGTACCCCGGGGTATGCTCCTCATTACCGGGGAGGAACTCGTGCAACTGCAGAGCACGCTCGCTCGGGTCATGGTCGTAGAATTTGGTGATGGCGCGATCGACGTGGAGAGACTGACGCGCCTCCAGGAACAAAGAAAGCTGCTGCCCCACGCCATGGCGAGCTACATCCTCTGGGTCCGCGATAACTTCGAGCGGCTCAAAGGATCGTTTCCCGCAAAGTTCTCTGAGCTTCGTTCAGGGAATGAGATCCGTAACGGTCACCGGAAGATGAGCGAGCAGATGGCGTATCTGCAGTTTACCCTCGATACGATCCTCGAGTGGGTTGTGGAGAAAGGGGCGTTAAGTAAAAACGAAGCCGGCATCGCCCGGGAGGTCGGCCGGGACGCCTTCCGTAGAATAGCCCATAAACAAGCAGAACGCATAGAGCAGGACGATCCCGTTCAACTCTTCTTCGGGGTGATTGACTCACTCCTTACCCAGGGAAAAGCCCGGCTCGATGGCAAAGACTCCGGATACAAAGAGTGCAAGGGAGGAGAATCGGGGGAACTCATCGGATACTACGATGAGGGTTATTACTATCTGCTGCCTCGGCCAGCATGGCATCTGGTGGAGACGTATCTGAGACCGGAAGGGGGACGCATTCCCTTCTCCCGTACCACGCTCTATGCGGTGCTCGAGAAAAGAGGCATCATCGAAACCAAAGAAGGCAAGCATACGATCCCCGTCAAGATGCAGGGAGTAGTCAAGAGAGTGTTGAAACTCAAAAGAGGCGGGAGCAACGATCCCTTCGAGTGTCCGTTGGAGGCAGCGGCGAACGATGAATAGCGGGATCAGGATCGGGAATACCCTGTCAGCCACACCTGCAGGAAGGAAAAACAGCACGTCTGGTAACCCCGGTAACACATCCGGAACGGCCTGCTCCCTGAGGACGTTACCCTGTAGAGTCCTAACAATCAAAGGTTTGTTAACCCTGGTAACCCAGGTAACCTCGGTAACGCCGTATTTACCCATACCCCATCCGCACAACAAACTGAAAGAGAGAGGTGTGATAGTTGAAAGAAAAATACCCCTTATGGATCCCACCTGGAAAAGGTTACCAGGTTACCCTTACTGTCTCATCTTCATAACCGCGGGTCCTTCCTGGAGGTTTTGTCAATACGACAGCCAAGGGCGCACAAAGTCAGAACTTTTGGAAAAAATGGGAGGTGGAAAAATGGAAATGGCGGAAAAGACGGCAATTTTACCGTTAACTAAGAAAGCAAGTGTGGCTGGATTGAGTTCATGAAAATCCTTACCTGTAAACAGGTTGCTGAAATGCTTCAAGCAAAGCCATCAACGATTTATGCCTGGGCGGAACAAAGCATTATCCCCTATTTCAAGGTCAATGGCCTGTTACGCTTTGACGAGGCCGAAATAATGCAATGGATATCCAGTTGCAAGGAAAGGGGATCGTGGTATAATCCTCCTGTCCAGACCAGAAGCTCCAGGAGGAGGTAAAACATAACATGGGGCTATATAAGAGAGATAAAACGTTTTGGTTTAGTATTCAGTATCAAGGCAGGAGGGTTCAAGAATCTTTGAAGACCGACAATAGAAAGCTTGCGGAGAAACTATATGCCAAGATCATGACGGACATGATAGAGGGTAGGTATTTTACGTCAACTCGGGCAAAAGCAACTACATTCCAGGAGATGACTTCGAAGTACCTTGCGGAACACCGGCATTCACGAGATCCCATCTCAATCAAGGCGCTCTCGCGGTTCTTCAACAACCAGACCCTTTTCCAAATCAGCACAAAACTGATTGCAGAGTACAGAAGACAAAGGCTGGAAGAAGTGAAACCAGCAACTGTGTACCAGGAACTTGCTCTGCTCCGGCGAATGTTCAATATCGCTATAAAGGAATGGGAATGGGTAAAGGATAACCCTGTAAACAAGCTTTCATTCTCGGTAGGAAACAAGAATGCGCGGTCCCGCTGGCTTACAGAAGAGGAAGAACAGAAATTACTCGACTGTGCAGAAAATCCCCGTTGGTTGAGAACACTTCTTGTTGTTGCGCTTCATACCGGCATGAGAAGAGGAGAGATCCTTAATCTCAGATGGCAGGACGTAGACTTTTCAAGAAAAACCGTTACAGTGGTGCGATCTAAGAACGGCGAGAAGAGAACAATTCCTATGTCCAATCTGGTCCAAGATGTGCTGAGAAAGGTCAAAGTTCGAGATATTTCCGGGAAGATATTCCCCGTCGCGGTGAGAAGCCTGCGGGCTGCTTATGACAAGGCTCTAAGCAAAGCAGAAATTGACGACTTCACGTTTCACGATCTTCGTCATAGTTTTGCTACACGACTTGTACAAAGAGGCGTCGATCTTTATAAGGTGAAAGAACTGCTTGGGCATAAAACGCTTGCAATGACCGCACGATACGCGCACCACTATCCTGAAAGCCTCAGAGCGAGCATAGAGACCCTGGATTTGTGTTACAATTCTGCTACAGTCGGGGTAGAGAATGGTTGACAAATGACGTGCAAACCCTTTAATATTAGGCATGCCGGAGTGGTGGAATTGGCAGACGCGCCGGACTCAAAATCCGGTGGTACTTGGTACCATGGGGGTTCAAGCCCCCCCTCCGGCATTAATGTTTTCAATGCCTTAGGGGGAGCACCCCACATACTAGCCCCTCAAACCACATCTTCACTGTATAGTTTTTGTATACTTGGTCTCTCATTGAGTGCCCTATCTAGAGTACTTAATGCATTTACCATGTGTGTCCTTTCTGCGAAGAAATTGATAGCAGTGACTTACTCTCAACTATTTTACCACCTCTAAAGTTAGTTTCTCCACAATAGAAAGGGATTTCTCCCCTCGCTGTCCCTTTCCTCCTTTCATGACAACTTTGGGGTTTAGTTCAAAAGCTAGATGTTATATAATAAAATTCAAGATGTCTAATGGTAAGGAACGATGGTCATTTCTCAACGAAAAGATCGGGGGATTCCTAAAGCTTGTTCGACATTTCTCGAAAGAGATTCTCATAGCCTTCGTGCTTGCAATCATTGTTGCCGTTGCCATTGAGGTCTATAACAGCGAAGCTTACAAGCACAACATCTCAGTTAATCGAAAGGCAACCGCTACCATACTGGTATATGACAAGGACGGAAACCCGTTGGCTCAGGGTAGTGGAATATTCGTTAGCGCAGCGGGGCGTCTGGTAACTAATTATCATGTTGTACAAGGATCGGATATTAGCAAAACCGTGGCTAAGCTACCATCAGGAGCTTATTATCGTCTGAAGGGCCTTATGGGGTTGGACAGGAAATCCGATCTCGCCCTTTTACAGTTCGATGCTACAGAAACTCCTTACGTCAAAGGCCTGGGGGATTCGGATGCCCTTTTGAGCGGTCAAAAGGTGATAGCGATAGGGTGCCCTTTGGGTCAGGAGAACTCGGTATCTGAGGGGGTCATAGCGAATCCTGCTCGTCAGCTATCTGGTGTCAAATTGATTCAGTTCACCGCTCCCATCTCTCCAGGCAGCAGCGGGGGAGGTCTGTTTGACACGAATGGGAAAACCATCGGAATAACATCCGCATCGTTACGAGATGAAAACAACACGGCGCAGAATCTTAATTTCGCAATTCCCATAAATCTTATTAAAGAGGCCTTTAGCGGCTCGGACAAGAGACTGACGGAAGGAAGTGCAGATTATTATTACGCTCAAGCCCAACTGGAAGAGGCGAAAAGAAATTGGAACAAGGCCATAGAGTTCTATCAGAAGGCCCTATCCATAGACAACAAATACGCTGATGCCTATGAAGGCCTCGGGGGCGTTTATTACGAAAAAGGTGAATACGACTTGGAAGTCAGCAATTACGAAAAGGCGGTCCTAATAGATCGCAAGAACGATGAGTATTTATACGTATTAGGAACAGCTTACGAAGATGTTGGGCAATACGATAACGCCAAGAAGGCATACTCAATGGCTCTATCAATCAAGCCGGATGACAAGGATACTCTACATGACTTCGCCGTCCTGTCGATATCTGACGGTGATTGCACCCAAGCGATCAAATTGATATCAAAGTTAAGGCAATTAGACAGCGGCCAAGCCAGGAAACTGGAAGAACTGATCAAGAGAGTGAAATGCCACTGAGCTTGTGTTGCCCCAGATCATTGTATAGTTTTTGTATAGTATCTACCTAGAAATGTGAGGAAAGAGCGGGAAAGCGTTAATGATCGGGGAACGTCCAAGACCTTACAAACATAAAGAAAAATCAAAGAATGGAAAGGACGATAGGTTCTGGTGATATAACTCAAAATCCGGTGGTGCTTGGCACTGTGCCGGTTTAAGGCCCGCCTCCGGCATTACTTACCTTCCCCAGCATCTGAAGCAGCCTAAGAACCAATGATCCTCCTTTTTCCTTGACTTCTCATATCCTCAATGATATGTACTGTGGAGAACCTTAGTTCTCAGAGGAGAACCTAAGATGTTCGATGCAAAGAAAAATCCAAGAACCCGCTATAAGGTACCGGCAGTAGAACAATCATCCCGTGTCCTGTTCACGCTCGCCGATACGCAATCGTCTCATTTGAGCCTCAACGAGATTTGCGCAAAGGCCGGTCTGCACAAGAGCAGGGCCTTCGCTATTCTCGAAACGTTGCAGACATTCGGACTCGTGCAGCGAAACTGCGATGGACAGGGCTACGCCTTAGGTCCTGCGCTCATCTCCCTTTCCCGAAAAGTGCTCGACGACATGAGTCCGGCCCGCCTGGCGGAGCCTATACTCAAGGACCTCGCTAAAAAAACCGGCAGCACCGCTATCCTCGGGCTTATTGCGGGCAGTCAGGTGTTCGTGGCGGCAAAGCACGAAGGTGAGGGTAATATCGGTCTTACCATGCGCATAGGGCATCGTCTGCCGCTTACCTACGGCGCACACGGAAAAGCGATAGCCGCGCATCTGCTTCACGAGGACCTGGATGGCCTTCTCCAGGAGGGCGATAATCGCTTCTACGGAGACCCTGCGAAATTCGATAGAGAGCGTTTAAATGACGACCTTGAAAAATGTCGCAGTGTTGGATTTGCGGAGGATTTAGGCCAGGCGAGCCAGGGACTCAACGTCGTGGCCGCGCCAGTGCTCGACGCAAGAAGGATACCCATCGGATATATAGAGATCTTTGTGCTTTTCTCAAGCAAGGAGGCCCATCGGTTTGGCCCCGTTGTAGCCAAATCCGCGAGCGAGCTCTCGCGGCTTCTGGGGTCTGATTAGCACGATCCAAAGGGTTACACAATAAACGTAGAGGAGGCATGCATGTCATTACAGGGAAAACTGGCACTCGTTACCGGCGCTTCCATGCCTAAAGGTATCGGGAAATACGCCGCGCTTGCACTGGCGCGCGATGGAGCCGACGTGGTCGTAACCGGCTTTAAGCACATGGAGGGAGCCCTTTCTGTTGTCAATGAGATAAAGGCGATGGGGCGTAAGTCCATGGCCGTTCAAATGGACGCGAGTGCACCGCAAGAGGTGGCCCGGGCTTTCGCTCAAATAAAGGCGGAGTTGGGTCCCGTAAACATCCTTGTGAACAACGCTGCCCAGATGGGACACAACGTGAGCATCAGAAAGACGACCACCGAAGAATGGGATTATGAGATCAAACTCTGTCTCAACTCAGCCTTTTACTGCATCAAACAGGCCTGGGAGGATATGTGCGCAAATAAGTTTGGCCGCATCGTCAACGTAACATCCGTGGCGGGCGTGATGGGAGGAGCGGGACAGTCGAGCTACGGGGCCGCTAAAGCGGGCCTCATTGCCCTTGCCAAGTCTGCCGCCCTGGAAGGAGCACGATACAATATCACGGCAAACTGCGTGCTCATAGGTATATCGGCAACAGACCAGCATGACATGCTTCCGGAACCGGTGCGTTTGGCCGTTGAGAATAGAACCGCTTTCAAGCGTGCGGCCACTCCCCAGGAAATAGCGGACGCCGTAGCGTATGTCGTCTCGGACAGCGCCGCCTACATGACCGGTGCGATCATGAATATGATGGGCGGTCTCGATCTATTCGTATTCTAAAGAACGTATTTACGAGGTGCGCCATGCCCGTGCAAGGATTTGAGCCTTACAGACCCGAGGATGCAGAAGAGTACAACAAGCACCGATGGTGGTTAGGCATCACCTGGGGAGATATGTTCAACAAAGCAACGGACCTCTATCCGGACAAAGAATGCCTTGTCGACGATACCCATCGTTTTACCTGTCGGGAGCTTCGCTCAAAAGTTGACCGCCTGGCCGTTGGCTTCATGGCGTTAGGGATCGAAAAGCGCGCATTTGTGCTCCTTCAAATCCCAAACTGGCACGAATATATCCTCGCCTTCTATGCCCTTCAGAAGATCGGGGCCATCCCGGTTCTTCTTATCTCGAGGCACGGCCTCGCCGAGGTCCTGCACATCGCATCACTCACAGAGCCCGTGGCATGGATTGGCCCCGACGTGTACAAGAATACTGGGTACATGCCAATGCTCAAAAAAGTGGCAGAGCAGAATAAGAGCCTCGCGCACCTTTTGTCCGTGAGGGGCCATGATGACACATTCTTCACCCCGCTTGAATCGGTGACATTATCCCGCGAGCCGACCGCTGCAGAATTCCAGGCGCTCGATGAGCGGCGCCCCGACCCCATGGAGGTATCAATCATACTTCTCACCGGAGGCACGACCGGGCTTCCCAAGGCGGTACCCAGGACCCACAACGACTACATCGCGAGCGTTGAATACCATTCAAGAGCATGGGAGATCACAAGCCTGGATACCATTCTCACAGCAGCGCCGGTGAGCCATGCCCAGGGCATGCATAACGGCGTGGGCAGCGCTTTTCTGAACTTCTGCAAATATGTGATAACTGATTCGACCGATGCCGAAGAGATCTGCAGGGTCATCGGGCGGGAAAAGGTCACCGCCTTTCCCACTGTGCCCGCGCTCATTCAAAAGATGGTAAGTCTTGATAACCTCGGGGACTACGATCTTTCCTCACTGAAAAAGATTTACTCCGGAGGTGCCCCGAGCACGCCGGAGCTAGTGAGAAGCGTCTATGAAAAGATAGGCTGCAAGTTCGTGAACACACTCGGCGCTTCCGAAGGATTGGGCTCCATGACGCGACTTAACGCCGATCTGGATACAATCTGCACGACCGTGGGGCAGAAGGACTGTCCTTACTCCCAGTACAAAGTGCTCGACCAGTACGGGCAGGAGGTGCCGCCCGGCCGCGAAGGGGAGCTTGTGGCCAAAGGACCCACTATTTTCTCCGGTTACTTCAAATCTCACGAGGATAACCTGAATACCTTTACCGCTG
The DNA here is from genome assembly GCA_035541755.1 of Syntrophorhabdaceae bacterium. Lineage (NCBI taxonomy): Bacteria > Pseudomonadati > Thermodesulfobacteriota > Syntrophorhabdia > Syntrophorhabdales > Syntrophorhabdaceae > Syntrophorhabdaceae bacterium. Next base: position 8,556 of record DATKMQ010000088.1, on the reverse strand, counting down.
ACGGCTTCTTCAAGACCGGCGACCTGGCAAAGATCGATGCATCGGGAACCATGACGATCACCGGCAGGATAAAAGAGACAATACTTAGGGGTGGCGAGACAATCAGCGCCGTAGCGATAGAGCGACTGATCTGCTCCCATCCGTGCGTGACAGATGCAGCCGTTATCGGCATGCCGGATAAGCAAATGGGCGAGCGCATCTGTGCGTACGTCACACTGAAAGAGGGCACGGGACTTTCTTTTCAGGAGCTTGTCACCTACTTAAGGAGCATAGGCGCATCCGTGCTTCAGCTGCCGGAACGTCTCGAAATTATAGATGCCATACCGCTAACGAAAGTGGGAAAGAGGGACAAGAAAGTGCTCAAGGATGATATCACAAGGAAGCTTGGTTCATAATACGCGATTGTTTGGCACACAAAGGAGGTAACATGAAAAGAAACAAACTATTTACACTAGTGTTTCTGGCGATGTTTGTCGCCGCTGTCATTGCCTCGACGGCCTCTGCTGCTGATACGATCAAACTCAAGTTCGCCAACTATTTTCCTATTGTTCATAAGAACACAGTTCTCGGCCAGCAGTTCTGTGACGAGATAAAAAAGCGTACCGGAGGAAGAGTAGAAATATCCTACTACCCCGGCGGCACGCTCCTCACGGCCCCGAAGATCGCTGTGGGCGTGAGTACGGGGATTGCCGATATCGGAATGTCCCACTGCGGATATTCGCGCGGTCGTTTTCCGGTCATGGAGATTATGGAACTGCCTATCGGCTCGCCGAGCGCGTATGTGAGCACGCACGTTGCAAATGATTTCTACAACAAGTTCAAACCCAAAGAATGGAATGAGTACCAGCCTCTGATGTTCAGCGTATCGCCTCCTGCGGTGGTCCAGACCTTAAACAAACCCGTGAGGACCCTCGAAGAGCTCAAAGCCATGAAGATAAGGGGTACCGGACGAATCGGCGATCTCGTCAAGGCGCTCGGGGCCAATCCAATTCCCGTAGAGATGGTAGACCTTTATGAGTCGCTTAAACGAAACGTCATCGATGGCAACCTCGGTCCCATGGAGCAACTCAAGGGTTTTCAAACCGGCGAGGTCATCAAATATGTCACCGCGTGCTGGAAAATCGGCAGTTCATACACCTTCTATGTTGTCATGAATAAATCCAAGTGGAACGCCCTGCCCGACGACATCAAGAACATCTTCCAGGAAACATCCAATGAGTTCAGAGAAAAGTGGGCCGTTACCTGGAACGAGCTGGAGATAGAGGGCGGTCAGTTTCTGAAAAGCCAGGGGGGCCAGATCATTTACATCTCCGACGCAGAATCGGAAAGATGGGTCAAGGCATCACAGCCGGTGATCGGCGACTTCACAAAGGACCTCACGGATAAGGGCTATTCCAAACGGGAGGTCGATTCGTGGTTCGCTTTCATAAAAGAACGGATCGACTACTGGAAAGCCCAGGAGAAGGCGAGAAAGGTACCGCTCGTATACGATTACTGAGAGCTTCGATAAGTAAAACCGGGACTTGAGCTCGCCATCAAAACGGCGCTTAAGTCCCGGTTCTCAACCGCGTCTAAATGAGGCCCCACGTTCAGGCGCCGGGGCACACCAGCCGCTTAAATTATGTAACGTTTTGTCGCGCGGAATATTCGTGTGAGAGGCGCGCCCTACTCAAAGCCTATTTGAAAGCAAGGGCCAACGCGGCGCACCGCCATCGCTTCCATGTCGCTTATTTCATCGAATCGAGCACTTTCGCAAGCAAGCCTTCTGCACTGTAGCGCTGTGTTACCCGGTCATCCGTTTCATCGAATATGCCGGCGGCGGATGCGCGCTTTTCATTAAGGCATGCCCTCACGTTTGGCGCTTCCACAAAACGGGAAAGCCTGTTAAAGGTATGGATGCCGTTATTGCGCCCCTCATGGTGGGCGAGGATGTAGAGTTTTTCGCGCGCTCTTGTAATTGCAACGTAGAGGAGCCTGCGCTCTTCCTCGAGTTCTTCGTCGTCGTGGGTCGTGTAGCTCGAAGGCAACACCCCGTCGAGCGCCCCGATGAGGAAGACGTTGCGCCACTCCAGACCCTTTGCTGAATGAATGGTGGAGAGGATAAGCGGTCTCTCCCAGACCGTGTCATGAAAATCTTTTACCCCGCGCTCCGGCGGCTCTATGGCAAGGTCAACGAGAAAGTCCCTGACGGACGTGTATCTCCCTGATATCTGCGCGAGCGCGTCGAGGTCGTTCTTTCTTAAATGCCAGTCAAGGTCGAACTTCTCTCTCAAGATCGGCTCATAGTATCTGATCACTGCCTCGCAGAGTGTAGCCGGATCTCTCGCGGTGGTCGTGAGCAGGCGCCCTAGGGTGGATAATCCGGAAGCCGATTTTTGCGGGCCGGAAAATTTACCGATGACGTTCTCGCAGATCGCCTCAAGGCTAACGCACGGCGCCATCTCTTCGAGAAGCTTCTCCGCAGTCTTTAAGCCCACCCCGCTCACGAGTAAGAGCACACGGCTCCAGGCAAGCTCATCCTTGGGGTTGACAAATAGTTTGAGGTGCGCGATCAGGTCTTTCACGTGAGCGGTCTCGTAGAATTTGAGCCCTCCCTGCACCGCAAAGGGTATGTTCCTTTTCGCGAGTTCCGCCTGCAGCGGTATAGTTATGTAGGCCGAGCGGAACAGAACGCATTGATGCGACAACTCCATGCCCTGTTCGTAAAACTGCTTTATCCGGCCGGTGACCCACGCCGCCTCGTCGAAGGCATCCTTAAAGAAGATAAGTTCCGGTTTCTCCCCAACCTCCTTGCTTGCGGCTCGCAGGCATTTCTCGTACTTGTGGGCCATATTGTCGAGCACCGCGTTTGCCGCATCGAGAATGGCCTGGTTGCTCCTGTAGTTATCTTCCAGCTTGATGATCCTTGAGAGAGGAAACCTCTCGGGAAACTGCATGATGTTCTCGTGGGATGCGCCTCTGAACGCATAGATAGACTGGGCGTCATCGCCCACAACCAGGATGTTGCCGTGCGGCGCGGCCAGATAATAAGCGATTTCGCCCTGCATGGTATTCGTGTCCTGAAACTCGTCTATCATGATGTAGCGGTATTTTGCGGCGATGCGGGAACGGATATCCTCATTTTCGAGCAGGAGTTTAAAATACAAAAGGAGGTCGTCATAATCGAGGCATTGGGACGCGATCTTATATTCCGTGTATTTTTTTCTGAGCTCTTTGATCTCATCGGCAAACTCAACGAAGGGCTCGTAATATTTCTTAAGGACCGCCTCTACAGGCATCTCCTTGTTGAGGGACATACTGAGAATCGCCCGCAACATGTCCTTTCTCGGGCGCCTCTTCTGTCTGTCGTAGAATCCGAGTTTCACAGCGCAGCGGTGAATGGCCTCTTCCGCGTCGGCCTCGTCGTAGATTGTAAACGTGTTGGGAAGCCCGAAGAAACCGCTATATTTCCGGAGCATCTTGTTGGCAAAAGAATGGAATGTGCCGCCCTCAACCCCCTGGCATCGCGGATCATGACCAGCGGCCCGCGATATCATCTCCTGGGCGCTCCGCCTCGTGAAGGTGAGCAGGAGAATCGAAGCCGGCTCAATGCCGGTCTCGACAAGGTGCAGGACGCGGAACTCTATGACCCGTGTCTTGCCGCTTCCAGCGCCGGCTATAACGAGCATGGGGCCGTCAACGGTGGTCACCGCCTCATACTGCTTCTCATTGAGTTGTTCTCTCATTTCCTGTTTCAAGGCGTGCACATATCCCGGTTCTAAAGGTCCATGCGGAGGACCGCCACAACCCGGCCCTGGACCTGGACATTCTCCGGGTCGTGATACATGGGGACCATGTACGGGTTACACGGCTGCAGCCGGATTCTTTCGTCCTCAAAATAAATCTTCTTGAGCGTCACTTCCTGTTCCTTTTCGAGCCAGCAGGCCACCACATCGCCGCTCTTCACATCGCCTGCCTCTTCCATGACCACAACATCGCCGTCGGCTATCATGGCATCCACCATGGAGTTACCCCGCACCTTAAGCGCGTAGAGCTCCTTTTTCCCCCGCGCTACCTCACTGGGGATGGCGATCATCCTCTGTGCCTCTGCGCTTCTTTTCTCCGCCGGAGGGACCCAGATGGGCTGGCCCGCTGCGATGACCCCGAGAAGGGGGACGAGCGCGGCTTCTCTGATCTCACCTACGATGTCCACGCTCCGGGAAGTGTCCTTGCTCTTTCTGATAAGCCCGGCCTGTTCGAGGTGGTTTAAGTGATACTGAACAACCGAAGGGCTCCGAATGCCGCAGTGGTCGGCCACTTCACGCACGGAGGGGGCGTAGCCGTTCTCTTGCCTGAAGGTTTTTATAAAATCAAGGATGGTTTCTCTCGTATGCGTGGTCCGCGGCATAGAAAACCTATAGAACAAGTGTACTACATTTTAATGATAAATCAAGTAAAATATTCGGTATAACCGAACGTCATTATATACTTGACAAACCAGAACATTTGTACTATACTTCTTGTATAAGGAGATCGACATGGACACAATAGGTTTTGATACCCCATATTTCACAGACGAGGATAAAGCGAGAGAATATCTTGAAAAACTCCGTTGGCCCGAAGGCCCAGCATGTCCTCACTGCGGAAGCAACAAGAGACACTATTCCCTGCACGGAACGGAACATAGAAGGGGTCTGTGGAAGTGTAGCGATTGTCAGAAACAGTTCAGCGTTACGGTTGGTACTGTTTTTGAGCGTAGCCATATACCATTGAATAAGTGGTTGCTTGCTACATATCTTCTCTGTTCTTCTAAGAAGGGCATGAGCGCTCATCAATTACACAGAATGTTAGGGGTCACATACAAAACCGCATGGTTCATGTTTCATCGTATCAGATATGCCATGGATCAGAAGCCAGGAGAACCATTCAAGGGAACGATTGAAGCCGATGAGACTCTGTGTAATCGGTTCTCACATGGGCAACGTGGTTTCTGTAAGCATCTTTCAGATTTCTAAAGTGAGAAAGAGCATCAGAACAAAATGTTATTTTTTCTTTTATCGCCTTGGTTTGTTTAACATTTCCACCAGACCTCAATCTATCTACTTCACGTTGTATCGCCCCAATCAAGTCTCCCCATTGAGCGTAAGTTGTGTCCTTCGGTGGTTTGACTTTTAGATGAACGGCAAGACTTCTTAACCCTATTTCAGCGGCTCTCATGCAATGGAAAACACACGCACTATATTGATCTATGGCAAAACAATTTCCAGCCTGCCACAATTCTTTGTATGCCTTAGGGAACCTTTCTGGAAACTTCTCTACAAAACTATTGTTGGTTCGTTCATAATATTTTGCTTTATGTGGTTGTATGTATAAGAACAGCTGCGTTTTCATTTCTTCGTTGATAGCGTCTGTTAGGGTCGCCAGGACTCCGCCCTCATACTTAGGATCGGCAGATGTTACTTTTCCCAATCTTGCAATATTGTTTTGAACCGTGACTGCAAGTGGACTCAAAAACAATCCGTGACATTCCGTTTTCAATCCGAACATGAGAGCCCTCAATAGGATTAGCTTCTCCCCGGTCAATGGCTCATGTGCCCCTGCCAAAGCCTCCAGTTCTAACTCTACTTTTCTTAAAATTTTTCCAAGCGATATGTATCTTTCTGCGCCAATCTTCAGTATTTCCTCCAGACTCCAAAGTTTATATGGGTTCTCGACCCAAGGTAATAACTGATTTTCATGTTTATTCAATTCTATCCCCCTCCTTTGGTGATGTAAAGCCATTACTTCCAAAATCGGGTATTATAGAACATATGTTCTACTTTGTCAACCAATTTTGGGTTTCTTAAGTATATAATTGCCTAACCGAAATATGACAAAAAATATCTTGCCATATTAGAACATATGTACTATTATACCCATATGAGAGTAGCCTGCGTTCATATCCCCCATTTTTATCTTCAAGCAGAATGTCTCAGCAATCCCCATCTCAGACAAAAACCGGTTGTTATCGTGGCCATGCCCGAAGAAAGAGGATTCGTTCTTGATTGTTCGGAAGAGCTTGTCGAACGAGGCGTATCGTCGTCAATGCCGCTCAAAGACGTATATCATCTCTGTTTCGATGCCATACCTGTTTTTGTAAAAAGAAGGGAGTATGCATCCACCTGGGAAAATATCCTTTCCTCGGTCGCGGAGATAACCCTTCGCGTGGAAGCGCACGAGCCGGGAACGGCCTTTCTCGATATCACCCGGCTGCCTGGCATGTATAAGAGTGAGGAACTGGTTGCCCTTGCTCTGGCCCGACTCATCCACGACCGGTTTCATCTGAAAGCTAAAGTGGGTGTGGGAAACTCACGGTTCGTGGCGCGCGAGGCGGCCCTTTGCGCCTTAAACGATGTATCGGTGGTCAGGACAGGTACAGAAAGGGAATTCCTCTCTCCCATAAGCGCCTGCCGTCTGCCCGTTTCAAAGGATGTGCGGGAGAGGCTTCATTTGCTTGGCCTTGACTCCCTGGGACAGATAGGCGTCTTCACGCTTTCTGCTCTTACGTCCCAGTTCGGCGCCACGGGAAAAGCCCTCTGGGAAATCACGAACGGCGTTGAAGAACAGGACAGGATCCCCTGCGTCTTCGCCATTACCGATATCGACGAGGAGATGGTTTGCGAAGGGCCCGTCTATTCAAGGGATCAAATCAAGATAGCACTCCTCACCCTTCTCGAAAAACTCTGTCTGGAGCTTGAAGATCTCGGCAAGGCCTGTCGCGCCGTCAAACTCGTTTTCGATCTTGAAAACAAAAGTTTTCTTGAAAAACAGTTTTTCATGCACGCGCCCACAGCGCATAAGGAAGATATTTTAAGAAGGATCATGGCGGGGCTTGAAGAGGTTGACCTGCCGAGCCCCATACGGATCATGAGCATCCGCGCCTCTTCGCTTGTGCCTTGCAACGGGAAACAGGAAAGGCTCTTCCGGATACGGTCCGGACTCTCGAAGAGCATGGCTGATGTGAGCGGCTTTCTGAAAACAAAATACGGCTCCATGCCGGTCGCGCGTGTGGTAAGAAACGATGTCGGCGCCCTTCTCCCTGATGACAAGTTTATGTTTGTCGATCCATGAGATCTTCCCCTTTCGATCCGGAGCCCATCGATGTTTACACAACAGACGGTCTGCCTGTACGGGTAAATTTTAAAAAAAAGATTCGGAAGATACGGGAGATTGCAGACCTCTGGCGGATAGACGATGGCTGGTGGTCCGAACCGGCTTGTCGCATCTATTATGTGCTGGAGCTTGACGGCGGCAGCAGGGTCACTGTGTTCCATGATCTCTTACACGATAAATGGTATAGGCAAAACTGGACCGCATAGAGACAGCCTTGACCCGCTCGCAGGTGCAAGTTTTGCCGGTTGGGGCTTTGCTGGTGGAGGGGGCGGATGACGAGCCCCAGTAATACCCTCTATATCGAGCTCCACACCCACTCAAACTTTTCTTTCCTCGATGGCGCATCCCGAACAGAAGAGCTTATTCATCGGGCTGCCTCTCTCGGCATGCCCGCGCTCGCCATCACCGATCACGATGGGCTCTATAACGCCAGCGCATTCTATAAGGCCGCTCGGAAGGCAGGCATAAAACCCATCATCGGCGCCGAGCTCACCCTTAAGGAGGGGTTCCACCTTACCCTCCTTGTCGAGAACCACAAAGGTTACAGCAATCTGTCCCGACTCATCTCAAAAGCGCATCTCGCGGGTTCAAAAGCGAACCCTGTGCTGGCGCTCTCGGAGCTATCCGGCAATACCGACGGCCTCATCTGCCTGTCGGGTTGCAGAAAGGGAGAAATCGCCTGTCTTCTCTTAAAGGACGAGAAGGAAAAGGCGTATGAGGCAGGCAAGAAATATGAGGCCATTTTTGGGCGGGACAATTTTTTTATAGAGATCGAGAACCACCTTATCCCGGACGACAAACACCTGTCCCTGCAGCTTATAGAACTTACGAAAAGGCTTGGCCTTGATATGGTGGCCACAAACAATGTCCACTACGCCACACGGGACAGACACATACTTCATGACGTACTCGCCTGTATAAAGAACAGGGTGCCCCTTGACCGCTCCGGGCAGTTTCGCCGTCTGAACTCGGAATATTATCTCAAGGCATATGATGATATGATCAAGCTTCCCTGGCTTCCTCATGAGGCAATAACGAGGACCGGAGAGATTGCGAGGCGTTGCACCTTTGATCTCAATTTTTCTTCCTCTTCCTATCCCTTATATCCCCTGCCGGCAGGAGAAACGGCAACGGGGTTTTTGAGGAAGCTTGCCATACAGAAAGCCGCAGGCAGATATGGCGTGCTCACGAATGATATACTCGAAAGAATTGACCACGAAATAACCCTTATTGAAGACAAGGGGCTTTCGGGATATTTCCTGGTTGTCTGGGACATCGTCGAATACGCGAAGAGAATGGGCATCTCCGCGCAGGGGAGAGGATCGGCGGCAAGCTCTGTCGTTGCTTATGTCCTCGGTATTACCCCTGTCGATCCCCTGAAGCACAACCTCTTCGTGGGACGTTTTCTCAACGAACTGAGCACGC